>JAFCBW010000172.1 GCA_017610525.1 Candidatus Nanohalarchaeota archaeon
GTTAGCGCCGTTATTAAATAGAAAAATTTGACAAATAATCAATAGGCGCTAATCTATATGGCGAAGACATTTGTCCAATTAATTACGTCTTCGACTATAATCCACACCCAACAAATTTAACCTTTCACTTCAAAGAAAAACCATGCAAAATAATTCTGACCCAGCCTCGCGCATAATCCTCCTGGACAACCACTTAATCTCAAAAATAGCCGCAGGCGAAGTCATCGAGCGCCCTGCATCTGTCATAAAAGAACTGACAGAAAACTCAATCGACGCAGGCGCAACCCAGATAACAGTAGAAGTAGAAGACGGCGGCAAAAAACTGATGCGCATAACAGACAACGGCGCAGGTATGACAAAAAAAGAAGCCGAGCTCGCACTCATGCGCCACGCAACCTCAAAAATAAAAGACGAATCAGACCTGTCATCCATCCACACACTCGGGTTCCGCGGCGAAGCACTCGCAAGCATCGTATCAGTATCAAGATTCAGCCTCAAGACAAAAACAAAAGAATCCCAAACAGGCACAGAGATCACACAGGACGGCGCAGAAGAGCGCACAATAAAAGAAATAGGAATCCCAGAGGGCACAACCATAACAGTAAAAGACCTCTTCTTCAACACCCCTGCGCGCCAGAAATACCTGAAATCATCATCAACAGAACTCGGAAACATAATAGACGTCATTACAAGCTATACGCTCATCTACCCGCAAATCCACTTCAAGCTAATCTCAAACGCAAACACACTCTTCACATCACCAAAAACACACGACATGCAGGCAAACATCGCAACAATATACGGAAAAGACGTAGCAGAAGACATGCTAAAAATCAACTATGAAATTCCCCCTATAATAATAAACGGCTACATCTCAAAACCCTCACTCACGCGCGCAGGAAAAAGGCACCAGTCAATATATGTCAACAAAAGGCACATAAAAAACAAGCTGATAACCCGCGCAATATACGACGCATACCACACATACCTGACAATCGGGCGCCACCCGATATTCATCATATCAATAGACATAGACCCAAAGATAATAGACGTAAACGTCCATCCCGCAAAAACAGAGATCCGCATAGAAAAAGAAAGCGACCTCTACGAAGCAGTCTACAGCGCAGTAAAATCATCCCTTGAAAAAAGCGAACTCATCCCGGAAATAAAAGACAACACCACACAAAAAAGAATCCCTCTGCCATATACACGACCAGCACCACAAAAAACATCATATGCCCCGCAAAAAACCCCATACCTGCCAACAAAAACACCATCTTATACCCCAAAAATAGCCCCGCGCCAGTCTCTAATAAAAGAAACAGAAAAAGACATAACATTCCAAAAACTCCCGGACATGCAGATAATCTCACAAATTGCCAACTCATACATCATAGCAGAATCAGTTGGCTCAATGTACATGATAGACCAGCACGCAGCCCACGAGCGCATAAACTACGAAAAACTAAAAAAAACCAAAGACAACAGGCCAAACGAAAGCCAGGCCCTCCTGAACCCAAAAATCATCGAACTATCCCAGAAAGACGCAGCAATCCTGGACGAAAAAAAAGAACTCCTAAGAGGTACCGGATTCGACATAGAGCCATATTCAGACAACTCCTTCTCAGTAAGAGCCATCCCCGTGATACTAGGCAAACAATACAGTGAATCAAACGTCACAGATGTAATCACCGACATCATAGAAGCAAGCAAAATAACAAACATAGACAACCTGAAAGACTCCATAATCAAAATGATTGCCTGCAAAGCATCAATCAAGGCAGGAGAGAAGTTGACAGACAAACAGATGGTTGATTTGTTAAAGGAACTTGAGATGTGCGATGCACCTTACACCTGCCCCCACGGGCGCCCCACAATCATAGAGATGTCATTCAAAGAGATTGAAAAAAGATTTAAGAGGACATGAGATTCACTAAAAAATACCATCAACCATCTTCCGCGCATCAAACTCCTCCAAATCACCATACTCCTGCCCACGACCGATAAAACAGATCGGCTTTCTCAAAGTATAACACAAAGAAAGCGCACTACCACCCTTATCATCAACATCGGCCTTAGTCAGGACCACACCGTCAAGCCCGACCTCATCAAAAACCTTGGCCTGCTCAACAACATCATTCCCGGCAATTGACTCAATGACAAGAAACTTCAGGTCAGGCTTATTGACCCTCACAATCTTCTTCAGCTCCTCCACAAGATTGCGGTCAGTATGCACACGCCCCGCAGTATCAGCAAGAACAACATTGATGCCCCTCGAATTCGCATGCTTCACAGCATCAAATATTATCGCAGCAGGATCAGTGCCATACTTCTGCTTAATCACCTTGATACCAAGCTTATTGCCATGAAACTCAAGCTGCTCAATCGCAGCTGCCCGGAAACTATCAGCAGCAGCAAAAACGCAAGTATACCCATTATCAATCAGGCGCTTGCCCATCTTTGCCATAGTAGTAGTCTTGCCGCTCCCATTGAACCCAAGAAAAAGTATCACCAAAGCCCTCCCCTCACTCTTGGCAGAATAAATAGCTGAATCAATATCAACCTTCTCCTGGTCAAGAATCTCAAAAATAGTGCTCTTCATAGCATCCTTGATGATCTTCTCAGCCTGTGACTTGCGCACCGACTGTTCCGCAAGCTTCTCCTTGATA
>JAFCBW010000002.1 GCA_017610525.1 Candidatus Nanohalarchaeota archaeon
CAGAAAAAATCCCGATATGCTATCATCACATCATGAAAACCGACAAAATCACACGCACACTCATAAAAGACCTCAACCTCGAACACAAACTATTCAACAAAAAAGTCAAAATGGGCTTCTACCACCAAAAAAAAATTCACACCCTAAGCGAACCATGGGACCTCCTCCTCTTCACCCCCCTATCACCCAAAAGCCGCTTAAAATTCGCATACTTCGCAGCAAAAATCATGCTAAAAACAAACTGGCAAAAAGAAGACCAGATAAGCGCAGAAAAATGGCTCAAAGAAAAAACAAACACAGAAATCCTCGACAAAATGTTCGCCCCCCTCCTCAAGATCAAATTCGGCAAAGACTCAAAAAAAATCGCAGCAACCTGGGTCGGCACCCGCCTGCAAATGCGCGAATCAAGCGGACCCTTCGGCTACCTTAAAGGCGGCATAGACACCCTGATTCAAAAACTGAAAACCGAAATCGAATCCAACAAAGGCACAATAATAACAAGCGCAAACGTAACCAAACTCACCTACGACAAAAAAACAAACAAAATCACAGGACTCGAATACACCCACAACAGAAAAACAAAAAAAATAAAAACAGGCATATACCTCTTCACAGCCGCCCCCCCCATCCTCCTGAAACTAACAAAACTCCAAAAAACCTACGAAACCCAGCTCAAAAAAATCCGCTACAAAGCAACCATCTGCGCATCCATCGGTCTCGACAAATCCTACAACAAATACTACTGGACCAACTTCATCGACGGCAACTTCACCTTCGGCGGCGTACTCGACCACACAAAACTAAACCCCCACCTCAAAAACGCAACCTCCATGCTATACGTCTTCACCTACCTCGACACAAGCGACAAACTATGGAAACAGACAGACTCACAGATCCTCAAGACATACACATCCGAACTAAAAAAAATATACCCTCACATAGACAGACACATCCTATGGCACAACATAGCCAAAATGAAATACTCAAAACCCGTATACGAAATCGAATACCAGAACTACTGCCCAAGCTACAAAACCCCAATCAACAACCTCTACCTTACCGGCATATCAACAATCTACCCAAAAATCCGCAACATGGGCTCAGCCATAGAATCTGGCACAAAAGCAGGTGAATTAATTGACAGTTTGCATAACAAAAGTAGAGCCTGAAACAAAAAATCAGGACACAAAAAAACAAGTCTACAAAGCAGTGAAAAAATCAATGACACAAGCCGGATGGAAAAAGCACATCCATAAAGGCGAAGATACACTCCTCAAAGTAAACATGTGCTGGGCAGACTTCCTCCTGCCAGGCATGTGCACCTCCCCCTGGGTCCTCGGCGCAGTAATAGACACCATCCAAAACCACGTCGGCAAAATCTACATCGGTGAAGGCCTCGCAGCCGCATTCCAGTCATGGAAAACCGGATGCAAAATAAACGGCTGGGACCGCGTTGCAAAAGAATACAACATAGGCCTCATAGACCTCTCCAAAAAAGAATTCACAAATGTAAAAATGAAAAACGTCCCATTCAAAGTCACACTATCCAAATTCGCAAAAGACATCCCAAACCTCATCACCCTGCCCCTCATGAAAACCCACTCCGTAACAACCTTCACCGGCTCACTCAAAAACCAGTTCGGCACCACATTCGGAAAACGAATAACCTACCACCTACAATTAGACAACGTAATCGCCGGCATAAACGCATCAATCAAACCAAACTTCACAGTCATGGACGGGACAATTGCAATGGAAGGAAACGGTCCTGCAAACGGCAAATCAAAAATAATGGACCTCATACTCGCATCCTCCGACCTTGTAGGCACAGACTCAACAGCCTGCAGAATAATGAAAATAAACCCGAAAAACATAGGCCACATAAAAGCCGCCGAAAAACAAGGCATAGGAAAAATGAACCCCAAAATAATCGGCCCAACCCCAAAAGAACTCAGAACATACTTCGAACCGGCCATGCCGCAGGGCTACTACGAAAAAGGCATGCTTCCCCTCCTGAAATCCCCCGCAAAAAACATAGTCTACAACTACTTCTGGAACCCCGGCCGCCTCGGCGTAAAACTCCTGCGCAACTACTGGTACCTAAAAGAAGGCATACAATACAAAAACGAAATACTAAAAAACTCAAGATACGGCGCACAATGGAAATAATTTATAGCAAACCACACCAAAATTTACTCAGCAGGCGATATACCCAATCACATGCTACTAACACACATTGGACCCCGGCATAAATATCAAAACACACCGGACTCACTGCACTCAAGTAGAGTACTGTCAAAACCAATAGGAAATAATACGATTTCACACACAAGTAATACAACTAAACCCTAACACTCATTGAGGACCTATTATTAGTATACACATCTCACCTCTTAGCATATCCCACAAGCGAAAACCCGAAAGATGCCCATATCCTCCTGACCTTAACACCCCTGCACCCTGCCTTCTCCATAACCTTCTTCAGATAGCCGGACCGATAAAAAATCTGCCTGTCAAACGGCCACAAATCAATCCTGCCCACAGCAGTCAAAAACATATAAACAAAATGCAGGGGCGACAAAAAAGCAGGCACAAAAATAACCAGATACCCATCCTTCTTAGTCACACGCAACATCTCAGAAACCACATCCTCCGGCACATCAAAATGTTCAATAACCCCCTGGTTCCAGACAACATCAAAAGATCCCTCATTCATAGGCATCTTAAGAATATCTGCTTTCAAAATCGTACCGCGCGCACAATGAACATCAAGGTTTTCAGAAGCAATCTTAAGAGCATTACGAGAAATATCAAGTAACGTAACCTCTGCACCTCTCTTCGCCAAACGCGCAGAAAGCACCCCGGATCCGCACGCAGCCTCAAGGAGATGCACTCCCCGCACACCTCCAACAATCCTCACCAGGTTCCCCTCAAACACCCTGCTAAAATACCTCTCATTAACATACTCAATAAATCTCGACACAGCACTCTTCTTAGAGTAATATTCATTCCACACTTCTTTTGACATAAGCACCAACAACACATACATACACACACTTAAGCGCAACGAACCAGTACCCTTTCGTGCACTCGAACAAAACACCAATAAGATATCAACCTTTTATAAGGTTGGGCTACTTCTTCATCCACCCCATAAAAGTAAAAAGATACTTCGGAAGCCGAACCATCTGCCCAAAAGACATCATACTCAACCCCGCCGCAATCGCATGCGGCCGAAAATAAAACTCCCTATACGCCCGCCGCCTCCACTCCTGAATCTCCTTCGCCGAAAAATCAGGATACGAAACAACAGCAGTACCCTGCTCAACCTCCCCCCAGTCATCACCCTCAAACCACTTATTCTCACACGCCATATGATAAAACTTACTGCCCGGGAAAGGCGTCGCAATATAGAATTGCGCAAAATCAATCTTCAGCTCCTTCGCAAAATCAATCGTCTCACGCTCAGTCTTAGGGTTCGACCCCACAAGCCCGATAATGAAATGCCCGATAATCCTGATCCCCGCATCCTTCGCCGCCTTAACCGCCTTGCGCGTCTGCTCAAGAGTAATTCCCTTCCCATTCATATCAAGAACCTTCTGGCTGCCCGACTCAATCCCAAACGATATCATCTCACAGCCCGCCCTCTTCATCTGCTTCGCAAGCTCAAAATCAAACCTGTCAACACGCGTAGTACAGAACCACTTAATCTCCTTATCAAGCCCCTCCTTGATAATCAGCTTACACATATCCACCATATGCTTCCTATCCGCCGTAGAGATCTCATCCCACAGCATATACAGGCTAATCCCAAGCTCTCTTGAAAGCCACTTAAACTGCCTGACCATATACTCAGCCGAATGATACCGGACACGCCGATTAGACATCATCGGCATAACACAATAGATACATCCATAAGGACACCCTCTCCCTGACCGCACAAACATCCACTTCTCGCCAGTAAGCGGGAAACAATAATCAGGAAACAAATCATACGCCGGAAACGGCAACTTATCAAGATCCGGCTCCTGCCATATCCCTCCATCGAACTTCCTGGTCGCAACACCGGGCGACTCAGGCTTCCCTGAAAGTATCTTCATAATCGGCGTCTCAGACTCCCCCAGCACACAGAAATCCAGGTACTTATACTCCTTGAACAGGCTCTTAAACCTCGCAGTCACATGCTCTCCATACACAATAATCTTAGAGCCGGTATCCTTCTTAATACACTTAGCAGTCTCCATATCCATACGGATTGTAGGCGTGGCAGTATTAAGCACAGTAAACTTCGGCCCAAACTCACGAACTGCAGCCATACAATCATCAAAAGAAATCCTCGACCCGACACAATCAATAACCTTAATATCATACTTCTCACGAACAGCCCCGGCAATACTAGCAAAAGCTGTCGGAGGAAACGTATCAAGCCACGTACCTTCCTCACTCTGGCACCTTCCGTCACGGCTAAACCTGAGCTCACGAACAGGAGGATTCAACACAAGAACTTTAATCATTAACATCACCACCATAATCTCTAAAATAAATTAACAAACACCCGCCACACATAAATCCCACCCATAATCCAAAGATTAATACCCGACTCACCACATTCCCTCGCAAGCTCCATACTAGGAACCTCAACAATCTCATACTTCTTCTTATAGCACTTCATAACCATCTCAGTCTCAATATCAAACCCATCTGCCTTCAAACCAAGATCTTTAGCAACCGACCTCCTAATAGCCCTAAACCCATTCTGCGTATCAGCAATGCCCTTGCCAAACCTCCAGTTAATAATCTGCGCAATACACATACTCATAAACAGCCTGAAAAACTTCGAAAAACTACCATGCAGCTCCTCACTCCCGCCAAGCATCCTCGATGCGATAACCATGTCCACAGAACCCTTTTTTATCGGCGCCACAATCTTTGGAATATCCGCTGCAATATGCGAACCATCAGAATCGAAAAACACTAAAATATCACCCTTAGCCTTCCCGATAGCAACACGTATTGCATCTCCCTTCCCACGACCATTATCCACAACCACTCTGACACCCATCGACTTTGCAATCTTTTTCGTATCATCACTGGACTTCTTGGCGCAGACAACAAGCACATCATCACCGTATCGGGCAACACTCTTAATAATCTTCCCGATAGTCTTCTCCTCATTAAAAGCAGGTATCACAATAGTCGTCTTCATACATCATAACCTCAAAATCATCAAGCCATCCACATAAGCACAACACACAGATACAAATATTAAACATGCAAACTTAAAAAATAATTAACAATCACAAACTCTATCCCACAAAATAATCAGCCGTCAGTCGACCACACATCAAAAAAACGCATTGAAACCAGACCAAAAATCAAAAAAATCACATAAGACAAAACACGATAAACAATAACCCCTGCAACAATCACATCAATACTCATCCCCGATAAAGACACCAAAAAAACAAGCGCCGCCTCGAAAGATCCCAAACCTCCAGGCAAAAAAGTAACTGCGCCCACAAGAAAAGAAATCGAAACAAGAACAAAACAAACCAACGGGCTCAAAAACAACCCGACAGACAGCAAAGAAAGATACAGAACCAAACCCTCAAAAAACCATATGACCGCAGTCGAAAGCATCAACCACCAAAGAAATCCGCCGGACTTCGTCCGCTCAACCGCCGAACAAAAAAGAGCAGGATCTACCTTATACCTAAAAACTCCATTCACCTTCCCGATAACAAAAAACACAAACTTCTTATTCAAAAGAGCAAAAACAACACACAAAACAACAAACATAACAAGCACAAACACCTCAAACAAATGCAACTGAGCCATTTCTAACCCGGACATAAACACCAATGACCCCACAAGAGAAACCAGCACCAACAAAACAACATCCACAACCCTCTCAATAACCACCAAAGGGACAGTACCGGACATCCTGTCATGAGTCATCCTCTTCAAAAAATAAGCCCTGATTGGCTCACCTACCTTCCCGGGAGTAAGAGCACTTGCGAACAGACCCAAAAACATAGACACGCAGGAATAAGATACCTTCACCCTATACTTGGAATTCAAAAGAAGCATATGCCACCGGTACGCTTTCAAGAACAGCACAAAACAACCAAGCAAAAAAGCAGACACAACAAAAAACACATCCGCCCGCCCCACAACCACCAATGCCCCTGAAACATCAAAAAAGAAAGACAAAAAAACAAGAATCAAAAAACTAACAAAATACGTAAGAACACTAAAAGCACGGCACTTCATAAAAACACTTAAGAACGGATTAATATAAAATTAATGCGCAGCCAAAAAAAATAGCACCATGCACAACAGAACATAACAGGCAAAAACCCAAATCTAACCGGCAAAATCCCGCACTCTCTCGACAAACAAATCCGAAGGAACAACAATAGTCACAGGATAACTCATAGGATCATTAAAATGAGCAACATTCCCAAATATCCTGATCTTCTGCTCATCATCAGGATTCCTAAACCGCCCCCCCTCATCTAAAAACGCCTGCGAAAACATAGAAACCACATATTGCGGCTGATTGCGCTCATAATTGCCAATAAGCACAAAACTGATTCCACCCCCCTCAAGCAAATCAACAAAACCCTCCGCATCCCTTGGATAACCACGCACAAACCGATTAGCATACCAATAATACTGCGGAATACTGGCACCAACAATAGACTCCCCCACAAGTGACTCAGCCTCAACAAAAGAAGACGCCTGAATCAGCGACGGATAACCAATCGCAGTACTGCGCTCAAGCTTCGGAGCAATCACGCCGCTATAATTAAAATACACCGAAACCAAAAGAACCAGCGCACAGGCGCCAAGAGACAAATGCTCACTCTTCAAATCACGCTTCAGCCACGGATACACAACCTTCATAAGACCCATACCCGAAAGAACAACCATAAACGGAACCCACGAAACCATCATTCTCTCCTCTTTCCATCCAAACTGGCTAAAGTACAGAAAATTTACCAGTAAAATGATAAGACAATACACACCAAAATCCTCCCTCTTATAAACAACATACCCCACCCCAAGCACAAACATTAAAAACACGGTGATACCCAAAACAGAATAGCCCAAATTCAAATAATAATACCATGGAAACGAAGCCACACTATAAGTACTAATACGATTCTGAGCATCAAGAATACCCCCAATCGCATTTCCGGTTTCTCCCTGCACATAAATCATCCATGGAGCCAAAACAACCAAAAAAAGAATCAAAGACAAATAAACATGCTTCGACTTAAACAGGCAAGATACTTTTCTCCTGCTCCCAACCCATAAATACGCAAGATACACCGCCGCCATCACAGCAAAAAGTACAGCATTATATCTCGTAAGAAAAGAAAGCCCAAGAAGAGAACCTGCCACATAAAAATATTTTGTATTTTCATTAACCCCCACAAAAAAAAACATCGCAGACAAAAAAAACAACGCAGAATAAGTTATATCAGTCAGAGTATTCAATGCCAGCGTAAAAAATACAGGAGTACTCGCAAGCAAAACCCCGCAAACAAGAGCAGTTTTCTTATCAGCATATTTTCTCACAAAAAAATACACTGCAAAAATAGAAAGCAACGCAAACATAATCCCTGATATCTTCGTAGTTTCATAAGACACACCAAACAATGCAAAAGCAACCGCAACAGATAAAGGATACACAGGCAGCCGACCTGTCTGAGCCGCACCATTCAGCGCATACCCATCACCCCTCAAGACAGACCGCGCAATAGACGCATACTCCGCCTCATCCCACATAAACATCTTATACGCGCCAAGATTAGAGAAAAAAAAGCCCCCCAGCAAAACCAACAGAACTATAACTTCCTTATTCTCAAGAATATATTTTTTAATCGCAGATAAAACATTACCCCAATCAAAAAGCTTGGAATCATCCAACTCTCCAGAAATCCCACCATGATTCTTGACCCTTCTCAAACAAACACCCAACAAACATTAAGAAAACAACTTTTTTAAACCTTACACAACACCCTGCAAAAACAGCGCAAACCCCAAAAGACAGATAACCACTTCCACCGCAATCAAAATAGCCGACACCTGCCACTCCCTGAACCTTCCCATCCTCATCACCACATGCGTAAGCGAAAGCACCTTCTTGCCTGGCGCCCTAAGCGTCCCATCTTTTTGCAGCACCCCGAAACTCTCAGCCCGGAACCCTGACCTCAACTTAAGCGCAAACTCCACAAACCACGGGATAAAACAAAAAAGAGCAAACTTCTCAATATTACCAAGAATAGCCACAGTCGCCGCCACAGCACCAATAGTATAAGTCAGGCTATCCCCTGCAAACAACTTGGCAGGATACCAATTAAACAAAAGAAACGCAAACAACGCAGCCACAAACATAAACGCAATAGCAACCGCAATCGTACTTCCACCCTGCAAATACGCATACAATCCAAGAGCACCAATCAAAACAGCCCCAAGACCCGCCTCAAGCCCATTCATCCCCGCAAGCATATTACACGCATTAGAAGCCCCGAACACCGCAAGAGGAATAATAAACAGCGGGTACAAAATCCCAATATCCATCGGCCCTAAGAACGGGACAGACACAACAGACACCCCCGACTGCACAGCCATCAGCGGAACAGCAGCCGGAAGCGGCAGCAAAAACTTATGACGCTGCTTAAACCCCACCCTCTTGACAGACTTATAATCCACAGAACCAGACTGCGAAGAGCCCCGCTTCAAAAGAGCCGTAAGATCATCAAGCATCCCGATAAGCGTAATCAGCGTAACAGTCAGCATCGCCGCAAGCAAAGAAATATACGCCTCATTCCTGAAATAAAACGTATTAGTCGCAGTATAAAGAAGCGCACCCGCAAGAAAGCCGATCAACACAGGAACCCCGCCCATCTCAGGCACCTCTGGCCTGCCCTTCTTCTGGATATCCTTACCGACAACAGAAATATTCCTCAAAAACACAATACTCTTAGGGATAACAAGCAGCGTCGTCATAAACGTAACAAGCAAAGACCCCAAAAATATGATCATAAGATCACTTCTTCACCATAAGATCAAACGCACTATGATCCTTCCACCACTCATCGAGCTCCTCCTGCGATGACTTGTTCAGATTCACCTTGAATATCTTAACTTCCTGATTATCAAACACCTTCTCCACATAAGGCACTCCCGCCCCATCCATAAGATACAACTTCGTAAAGACAGACGTACCGATATCCTCAGACGCAAGATACACCAGCTTCGGCGTAATAAACACACAGTTATCTATTATCGCCTTATCATTTGGTGGATTAAGAGGCACAAGCCCTCCGGCCCCGCATATAGACTTAACATACGCTTCCTGACCCTGCGACGTAGACAAGACAATATTACCCTCAAGCTGGCCCGCTGGATTAACAGGAAGCCACAACGAATATGGTCCTGCCGAATATACGATAATCGACACATTCCCTTTCTCTATCCTGTCCTTATACGGCATACCCATATAAGACTCAACCTTCCCGTCATAATTCGCGATCTTCGACATCGCAGCATACTTGCCAATCATAGAATAATCAACAAGGATATAATCTGTATTGAACATATTCAAAAAGAACCTCTGTTGAGTCTCATTCATCATCCCTGTAAAAAATTGCGCAGTAGGCCTGTTCCGCGAACCCAGATTATTACCGCCATCCAAGTTAGTCGGCCGCTCACCCTCAGTCTGGAACCAATATCCGAAATCCCACCACGAAAGAATAATCGACCCCTCAGGCGTCTGCGTCCTCAAAAACTCCATAGAAGTATCCCAGTTCCCTGAAAACGACGGCCCAAGGTTGCCCGCAAGCACATATCCCGAAGACGCATTCACACCCAGCACAAACACAATAAGTACCCCCACACCAACCGAATAAATATTTATCTTCTCACCAAGCGACTTCGCATTCCTCATAAGCTTGCCCTTCTGCACAAACCGGATAAAATTAGACATAAAATACCCTGCCATCAACGCCATATAAGGTCCAAGTATAAACGCAAACCTGATCTTCGACGCAAACCCAAGCATTGACGAATACATCAAAAACATCAACAGCGCACTCAGGTGATCCTTCCTCGCGACAAGCACAACTGTCAACATAAAAGAAAATACAAAATATGCCTGCATAGAAGAATCTGGCACCCTTCCCGGCATTTTAGACATCATAAACAGAGAATACGTGATTATGCTAACAAGACCCGAAAAAACACCTAACATGAAAAATTTATCCTTTTCCTTATATACCTTGTGCATTATCACAAATATAGCGGCAAATGCAAACACCCATACACTCGCATAAGTAAGCAAAGGCTTCACCTGCGGAAACATTACTCCTGCATAAGGCACACCAAATTGATCCACAAAATTGCCCCAGTGAGCATCAACATTTTCAGCAACAGTAGACTCAATAATCTCCTTGCTGTAAAACATGAACTTCTGCGTACTCATAATAAGCCTCGCAAGCGTCTTTGAAAATATCGCCCCAACAAACACACAGGCACCGCCGACAAAAAACACTAAAGGCCCAAAATACGGAAGACACCTCCTCGAAACAAGACCATACTTTTCAACTGCAAACCTCAAGACAAGCACAGTAAGAGCAAGATAATTCATCATCGCAATCGACGAACCAGTACCATAATAAGTAACAGCAATCAATACCACAGGAACATACGCCTTCAAAAGCGACCTTGGCTGCTTATTCACAAAACACACGACAAACACATACCCGACAAGGCCAAGCAATATCTGCTGAACGCCGCCCCAGACAGTCGCCATAATCGCTATAGAAAGGCCCGCGATAATCCCGCTCACAAGCGAATCCTTGCGTATTGCCCTGATAAAAAAATACAACCCCATAAGCATCAGAAACCCTGCAATAGACTCCTTCTCAAAAAAACCTGCAGATGTCCGAAATATCACAGAACTTGAAACAGCATAAAAAAACGCAGCAAAGATCCCCGTAACCTTATTGTGAATCTCCTTCCCGATAAAAAATAAAGGAATAACAATCAACGAACCCATAACTGCAGGAAATATAATCGCAAACGCATGAAAATCCATGGGAATGATACTGCTCACCAAAACATAAATCACAGCAGGAATATAAAATATCCCCTTCACCTCATTATGCGGACTCCACCCTGTAGGGGCATACCTCAAAGAATCAACCAAAGGCAGATGAAAATTATGCTCCACAACATACTGCGTCATTCGCGACAGGTAATAAGGATCAATACCGATAAAAATCCCGAACTTAGCAGGCATAAGGCGAATCCACAGTGCAAGAACAAAAACAGCCGCAAGAGGAACAACATACCAGTACTTCCGAACTATACTGCTCCCAAAAATTCGCCGAAGATCTATCTCTTCAAAAACATCAGAACCCTCATCTGCCTTATTATTAACCATCACATGTCACCATAAAACATAAAACCATCGTGCTTTAATGTACCACAAATCTTTTTAAATATAGTTGATGTCGTTACTCACTGGACAAATATAGCCTATGAACCGATAGACATCAATCTATATGGAAAAGACATTGTCCAAAAAGTTATGTCTTTTACTATACTTTTCCATCCAAAGCACCGCACACAACACAAATTGCTACATCCCGGCAACCAGATACAAAATCAGCCAGATAACAGCCACAACACCTATAGGCACCGCAACAGCAATCCCTACACTCTTCTTACCCACTTTATGCACCAAAGAAAGATTAAAAACCGCAAGAACAAACCCATAAATCGCAGGCAGCACCCAAAGGTACGACAGCGGCGCAAAAACAATAACCGACCATGAATACGCAAGCACCTGCACAGTATCAACAAAAGAACCCTTCCCATTCAGCGCCCGGATTATCATGTGAACCACACATCCAAAGACAACAAACGAAACCGAACACAACAAAACAAAATACAAAACATTGACCGCAAAATACAAAAACGAACCACCAAAAACATAATCCACCGCAGACCTGAAAAAAGAAAAAACACATATATTCAAAAAGACATAGACTATCGCTTTCGAAAAATTCACCCCCTCCAAGCCTCTCAATTCATCAACAAAATTCACAGGATGCGCCAGCACATACTCAAACTTCTGAAAATGCACCTTGATGTCCCACTTCCCAAACTCAGCCCTGACCCCCTTAACCATATCCACCAACCGAAAGCCCTGATCCTTCGCACGAGCATCATACTCAAGAATGACACTTTCAATCAGCTCATCCACAACATCTACATTATACCCAAACTCAGCCAAAATCCCCCTCATCTTATCAACACTATACCCATCCCGGTAGCGGGAAACAATCCACTCCCTAAGTAGCCTGTCACTCAAAACATCATCCATGTCACACACCGCTCCCCTGACAATCAAAAAGAATATCCCCACGAACCCCTGCCTTCCTCGCAAGATCAAAATAATTTGAAGTGATGAACTGCGCCCGGGCAAACCCCATCATCTCCGCAGTACTAAACACGTCCCCCTCATCACCCTCAATCTCCACATACAACCCAAACGGAAGCGTATCAAGGCACACCTCAGTCTTCCCTACAACCCACATCTCCCGTACCTTCTCATACACCAGCGCCTTCTCAAAACCGATTGCACACAACAACTCATGCGCCCTCTTAAAGCAAGCCGCACACACCTCAAACTCACCCCTCCTCTTCATAACACCTTTCATCCTCGGACCCTTAACAGTCAAAGTCACCCTCTTAAAAGACCCGTCATCTACACCGCACTCATCCCTTAACCGAAGCCCCATATCTTCCCCCCTCAACTCCCCCGCACCAGTATCATAAAGAATATTCTTTTCACGAACAGTCAAAACATGCTTCGCCTTAATCTTCACAAGCCTCTCCTTAACCGAAACAAACGAATCCACACAGACCTTCACCTCATTCTCAACAGGCACTTAAGTCCCCTCCTTCCTGCCACGCGAAACAAGAACCCCGACAAGAGTCTCAGGCGAAAATACCCCAATCTCCGTAACAATCTCATAAATATACTCTTTCGGAGTCACATCAAAAGCAGGATTAACCACCTTGGCACCAGTTAGCTCCCGCACACCTGCAACCTCCCTGCGCGCCCTCTCCTCAATCGGCTCAGGAAACCCAAGCGCAGTCATAGGATCATACTTATGCGTCCCGCACGCCACAATAAAAGGCACCTTATACTCAGAGGCCTCAATCGCAATCTGGTAAGTGCCAATCTTATTCACCACATCCCCCCCTGCAGTAACAGCATCCGCCCCCACAAGCACCTTCGTAGCATCCTTCATAAGGCTCGCCGACGCAGAATCAACACAATACACAACAGGTATCTTCTCAGCCAACAGTTCACGAGCAGTAATCTTCCCCTGGAAAAGCGGCCGCGTCTCCGTAACAATAACACTAAAATCCTTGCCCTGCCTCTTCGCAAAGCGCAAAATCTCAACCGCGCAATGGCTGTGGCAATGCGTCATAACAACATCCCCATCTGAAATAAGACGCGCCCCATACTGCGCAATCTTATCAAGCATCTTCTTAGTCTCAGAAATATAATTCCTGCAGACCGAAACAGCATACTTCCTCAACTCACCAACAGGCATCCCCTTGCGCGAAGCCACCCTGGAAACAATCAACTCCTGCCCGAACCGAAGCGCAGGCTCAGTAGGCCGAAGCCCAACAACCTCACGCGACACATTCCGCAGCTCAGAAACAAACGCACCTGAACTCCCCGCCCGCGACCCCTGCGCAACAAGCACCAAAATCCGCGCACCAGCCACCGCCACCTTCCTCGCGCCCTGTATCTTAATGGATTTGATATCGCGCATAATCTTTTTGACCCTATCATCATTCGCACTCATAACCATCCTTTTGTCCTGCAACATATTTATAACTTACAAAAACCCGCAATCAAAAAAAACCAAAAAAACAGCAGGAACTCCACACCACCCAAATAACAACAGACCCATACTCAAAGCAAGTAACGACCCATGACCAGATAACTGGGAGGGTGGGGGTTAGAGGATGGACATCAACAAAGAACCAAGGGGGAAACCTAATATCAACAGCAAACACTAACAAGCAAACATTAGCAGCCAAAGAACTGCGCAAAAAACAGTCACCCCAACATCTTATAAATACTCCAGAACCTCTGCAAAAACGTAACAAAAGAAAGCGCAAGAATCAGATAAACAGAATAAAGAAGCGCACCGCTAAAAACACACATCCCGACCGCCCCGAAAAACAGCACCACATGCCGATCAGACCTCCCCGCAATCCCGCCATAAAACCTTTCCTTAGTAAGCGCCTGCGCCTGCGTCCCAAGATAAGACACAAGAATCAGGCAAACAAGCGTCAAAAAAACCACATCGCGCGGCATCAAAGGATTATAAGCGATCCCTACAAAAATGAAAACATCCGAAACCCGATCAAAAGTATGATCAATAAAATCCCCCCTCTTCGTCGGCTTCCACTTACCGTTCTTCGCAATCTCCCCGTCAACAATATCCAAAAAGCCATTAAGAAACAAAAAAAACGCAGCCAACAAAAACATTCCCGAAAAGAAAAAATACCCTGAAACCACAGCACATAAAAGCGCAACCGTACTCACAATATTCGGATTGACATTAACAATAAACGGCGCAACAATGCGCTTCCTCAAGCCAGGATATTTCTTCACCAACTGCACAAGCATAACACAACCACCCTAAAACTCAAAAAATCATGAAAATTTTGGGTTAATATGAGTATTTTCAAGCTTTTTGATTGTCGATTCGTACTTCATATACAATCAAAAAATCATGAAAATTTTGGGCTAATATAAGCATTTTCAAGCTTTTTGATTGTCGATTCGTACTTCATATACAATCAAAAAATCATGAAAATTTTGGGCTAATATAAGCATTTTCATGCTTTTTGATTGTCGATTCGTACTTCATATACAATCAAAAAATACCAAATAATTCTGGCAACCATTCACTCACAAACAAATATTAAAACATGAATCTTAATAAAACAAATCCAAAACACATAAAATCTAACCCCATCTCCCAAGCGTAGTCTGCTTCTTCTGCTCACAGATATCATCAAGCTTGCGAAACATACTATCAACCCTCTCAGAAGAAAACCCATGCCGCACACACATAATCTCCCGGATCTTCCCTCTGTCCGCCTCCCCTTGGGTAACATCACAATCAGAAACAACCGGCGGCTTCATAAAAAACTCATGAATCTCCCGCATAGAGACATCAAACCCCCACTCAACATTCCGCTCAAGCTCAGAAAGATTCTTGTGCTTCAAGACAAGCTTAAGCGCATTCTTAGGCCCAACCCCCTTAATCCCCCCCGGATTATAATCTGTACCGATAAGAATCCCAAGATTAACCAGCTGCTCACGAGTCAACTTCAACTCAGCAAGAACCACTGAAAGCTCAATCATCTCCGGCTTAACCTCCCTGTAGACACTCGCACCCGCAACCTTCCTCTTCCCCGAAACATTCAGGTTCCGCACAAGCCTAGGCGCCCCAAACAAAAGCGTATCATAATCACTCGAAGCAACAGCATAGGCCATCCCCTTGCGCGCCATATAAGCTGCCTGCGCCTCACCCTCTGAGGGCGCCTCAACCACAGGAATCCCAAGCGCGCACAAAAGCTCCTTAGACTCAAGCAACATCCCATCCGTAATCTCAACCGACGCCTGTGCATACTTCTTCGCATCAGAAACCCGCCCCTCATCACGCGCCTCCTCCCAC
Organism: Candidatus Nanohalarchaeota archaeon; assembly: GCA_017610525.1. Lineage (GTDB taxonomy): Archaea > EX4484-52 > EX4484-52 > EX4484-52 > B79-G9 > B79-G9. The sequence goes on from JAFCBW010000002.1 coordinate 15,795, forward strand.
TTCCTCTTGGCATCCGCCCGCGCCTTGCGCCTCACTGAATTCGTACTCGCCTTAAACTCCGGCGGCTTGCCATCAAACACATAAACAAGACCCACACCTGCCTGCATAAGATTAAGAGACCTGTAAAAAATCCCCGAAAGGTGGCTCGTAACATCCCCATTCTCATCCTTAAGCGGCGTCCCGTCATACTGGCGGATAATCGAAAGAAACTGGTAAAGCGTATTCAGCGCATCCACAGCAAGCGTCTTGCCACGGAAATCCTCTGCAGAAACCTCCCTTCTCGAAACAATATCAGCAATCTTCACACCCATAAGACACACCACACCAACAGACAACCTGCCAACAGATAACTATACCTAATAATACCCAAAAAAAAATATAAACATAATGCCTGCAAAAGAACAGCACAAAAAAACAAATATTAGAAATACTTACTCAAATCAAAGTAACACCGGTATTCTCCGCATCCTGTACTCCCTCAACATCGCGAAGCTTACCCTCAATCTTCTCCAGAAGTCCGCCCTCATCAGCCATAAGAACAAGCACAATCAACTGCTTCAATCCAAAAGCAATATCCTCCTGCTTCATCTCCTTAATATCACCAATATCAAGCTCCCTGATACGGGACTCAACAGCATTCAGATCAACCTCAACCGACTCAGGCATAACCCTGAAAGTCGCAAGCACATTACTACCCATAAAACATCACCACATCAGGGTCCGACAAACCCGCACTTTTTACACGTATAATTATTCGAAGTAATCTTACACTTACTGCACCTGACAATCATCTCACCACATGCAGGGCACTTAAACTTAACCGAATGCTCACCGGGCGTAATACTGGCACCGCAACCATTACACGACATATCATCCATATCTTTCACCATTAAATCAATAAAAATCACGAACAAATCATGAATTTACTTAATATACCCCCTAAACCTTTATAAACTTTGCCAATACACATCCATCCATAGTGTGCCCTCATAGTCCAGTGGATAAGATGCAGCCTTGCGGAGGCTGTGGCCCGGGTTCGAGACGCGAAAAAAGCAGATAAACCCTGCAAAACGCGTGAAAATCCCGGTGAGGGCACCACACCCCTTCTATAACTTATATAAACATTAGCCCCCAATAATTAAAAATGCCATCAGAGAAACTAACAGAAAGCGACATAAACCGTCTGAAAGGCGTAGTCGGACTAGGCACAAGCAACCCCGCACCACAGGAAAACCAGACAGGCAAAATCATGCCGACACCTGTAAACGCGCCAAACAGAACACATGTAAACAACCTGATAGAACCAACTAAAACACTTAACACAAAATCTAAAACACAGGTAGAAACCGAACTATTCGTAAAAATCGACGAACACACAGAAGTCGCAAGACAACTCTTGGATGCAAAAAAAGACATAAAATACATAGCAGACACTATTTCTTTAGTGGGAAAAGCAGAAAAACTAAAATCAGAAGCAATCGAAAGGCTCGAATCCCACCTGAACACCCTTGACGAAAAACTCGCAGACGTGGAAGGAAAACTAACTGTCCCGGATGGCCTCGAAATACCCAACGAGGGCGTAGACCTCCAGATGTCAAGCGACGTCTCAAACCTCCACAGGACACTTGAAAACCTGAAAGACGAACTAAGCCACCTTGACTGATAAAATCACATTTAAAAAAGCCTGTGTATAAGAAATATCATGGCGCTTTTGTTTGGTGTTACTGTCGGTATTCTTGCCATTGTCGCAATTCTCATAATTTCTGCGCTGCCGCTTTATTTTGCAGTAAAGTTTTTAGGCGGCAAAGCAACGATTTTTAAAGTGCTCATGGTCAATCTTATTGTCGGCGTCATTGGCGCAGCATTGGATATGCCGATTATCGGATTCGTTCTGCTCTTGTTTGTATACAAAGAAGTATTCAAGATGTCATGGCTTTCCGCATTTCTGGCATGGATCTTGCAGTTCATAGTTGCAGGAGCACTTTTATTCCTTGCATCTTTCTTAAGTCTGGGAGTTGCTATTCTCTGAGACAACACTCACTTTTCAACCAGCCCGCAAACAACATCAACTGCCCGCAAAACCCCCTTCCTACACGCATCACTCAACTCACACCCAAATCCCACAGACTCAGGCTGCACCCCCACAAAAACAACCTCACAATCCGCACTTCGCTCCAGGTACCCAATAAAAAGCGACAACGGCAACTGATGCGTAGAATGCAGAAATCCCTTTATCCGGGAAACATCAACAACCTCAACCGCCCCAGGTTCCGCCCCCAGCTCAACAGCATCAACAACAATCACACGACACGCCCCAAACCCAACAACCTTATCCAGAAAATTCTCAGGCGCACTCCCGCAATCAACAAAAAGCAACTCCTCACGATCACCAAACTTCTCCCGCAACCTGTCAACAACAACAGGACCAACCGCATCATCACCGCGCAGCCTGTTCCCAACCCCGCAAACAACACATTTCATAAAAAACAAACATCCTGACCTAACACAACTTCTTCCCGACCCTTCGCACCGAACAATCAATACCAAGAACCCCTGCAAAAACCATCATCAAAGCCCCGGCAAAAAAACCGACACCAAAAACCAGCCCAAAAAGCCCAAGAACCGCAAGCATCCTACCCCCGGTCCTCCTGTCCTCATACTCAAACACATACAGCCCGTAAAACGCAAGCACCCCGAAAAGCACCCACACAAGCCCAACCACACGAATATACCCAACCACACTCAAAGGCATTAACAAAACATACAAAACAATCCCCGAAACAATAGAAACAACCCCCGCAACACTGCCAAAAACATGAACATCATCCCCCCTCCGATGAACATGCGCAGTCTCTGCCAAAAAAAACCTCTCCAAAAATCCCATAACAATAACTTCGCACACACTAATATATATAAATTCTCAAACCAAAAAAACAATATGCACGAACAATCCGCAGTCCAGACAATAATAGAAACCCTAAAAACAACAAACCCAAAAAAAGCAAAAATAAAACTAGGCATGATGCGCGGCGAAAAATCAAGAATTCTCGACATATTCAAAAACCAGGTACAAGACACCCCCTTAGAACAAATCAAACTGGAAATAGAACAAACACCCGTAACCTCAAGATGCCAATGCGGCTTCGAAGGGACAGTAGACATCCCCGGCCACGTCCACTTCATAAGATGCCCTAAATGCAGCAAAATAATCGACCCCCTCACAGGAAACGAACTGGAAATAACCACAGAAGAATAACCAACCGCCCAGTACTTGTGTCACATGACCACAAATAATTCATACTCTAAAATCGGGTGGGCGGGGGCTCGAGGACGGACTCCACCAAACACAAAGGGGGAATAAACAGCACTTTACATTCAACCCAAATAAAACACGAAAAGTAACCTAAAACAGTAGCAAGACAACTCATGTGTGCGCTTGAGCGAAGCGAAACGCACCTAATGATCAACCTTTTACAAGGTTGATGCAGGGGAAGGGATTCGAACCCTCGAACTCCTACGAGACTGGATTTCTTAAAATCATCGCATACGCGCACGCATGCTCAGCACTCAAAAACTTATTGAATGTATTCTTGAGTCCAGCGCCTCTAACCCGCAAAAAAACAGGCAAAAAGCCTGCTAAAATACTTTGGCCAGCTGGGCGACCCCTGCAAGTGATAAACTATAATAGACCCAAAACCTTAAAAATCATTTGGCTTGTGTGAGGGATATGCATACTATACTCAAGGCATGAAATAATTAGGAGCAAACATCACCCAAAACCAAATTGCCTCAATCTATCCGGGCAAACCTTCAGTTTGATGGATCCTAAAATTGCAGAGCAATTTTAAGGATATGGGAATGCACTCTACTCAATTTATTAGTGCATTCACCATACCTCTCACAAAAACACCAAAAAAATACCCTGAAGCATCCGCACCTTATCTACTGCCAATACCCTTTCGAATAAAGCACAATTCATCCGAACCCAAAACATCTTCCACAAACTGCTGCGCAGAACCATACCCCCGCAACACTCCTGGAGCTTCAGTGATTAACGCATAAGCAGCCTTCCGCGACAACTCATGATATTCAGTATCAGACAAAACCTTTTCAGCGACCCTACGTACTGAAGAATTAATAGTAAGTACTGAAGGCATTTCATTAACTCCAATATAAACAGCAGCACGCAGGACGTCATCAGTATATGCCTCTCCATCCCTCCGAAAGACTTCACACCATGACATACCAGGAAGCAAACCCTCCCCTCCAAGAACACAATCACTCAACTCAACTTCAGACACATATCTACTCATAACATATCACTCATAACATTTCAAGAGCATTCACAATAACCTGCAAACTCCATGAACCAAACAAGAAGCAACCTTTATATTTCTTTGTTTTTTACCACCGAACAATGGTATCCTCCCAACTCATCAACCATCGCATACGCATTATGCGCATGAATCGACTCAAAATTCTCACACTCAACCTTAAACCCCGAAACCCCCTTCACCTTGCGCAGCTTCAAAACAACCTCACGCACAACATCCTCAACAAACATCGGCTGCGCATACATCTTCTCACACACCGCCTTCTCATCCTCACGCTTAAGCAAAGAAAAAACCTCCGAACTGCAAGACCCCTCAACAACCTTGATGACATCCTCAATCCACACAAACCCGCCGCACCGGACACGCACAGTAACAACCCCCCTCTGGTTATGCGCCCCATTCCCATTCCCGCAAATCTCCTTAGAACAAGGGCAAAGCGTAGCAACCGGCACCTTAACCTCAATCATAAACAAAAAATCCCGACAAAAATCACCAAAAAAAGCGCAGTCATACTTCATAACACTCTTCTTGCCCGAAACCGGCGCCACCTTCTCAACAAAATAAGGAAAACCAACAACAACGTGCGAAGAATCAGCACAAAGCCTCTTGCGCAGCTCAACAAGCATCCTGCGAACAACATCCCCACCAAAAACCTTTCCCTGATACTCATTCAAAACCTCGATAAACCGAGACATATGCGCACCGCGAAACTCATGCGGCAAATCAACAAAACAATCAACAGACGCAGAAACATGCTGAAACCTATTCACCTTATCCTTAATCTTAAGCGGCAAAGAAACCCCCCTGACACCGACCTTATCAATACCAACCTCCCTCTTATCACCATACCCTTGCACATCAGCCAGCTTATCAACCATAAAAAACACCTCACTTACAATACTCCACCGGATCAGAAACCCCGGCCTCAGCAAAACCTTTAAGCCGAAGCTGGCACGAATCACACCACCCACACGCCTTACCGCCAACAGGAGAATAACAGCTATGCGTCAACTCAATCGGCGCCCCCTCCTTAACAGCCCGAAGAACAATCTCCTTCTTAGACATCTTCAAAAGCGGCGCAGCAATCCTAAACCCACCGCACTTAGTCCCAAGATTCATAACCTTCTCAAAAGCAGAAAGAAACTCACCACGGCAATCCGGATACCCCGAATAATCAACAGCATTAACCCCGACAAAAACATCATGCGCACCAACAACCTCAGCCCAGGCAGTAGCAAATCCCAAAAGTATAGCATTCCTAAACGGCACATAAGTGACAGGAACCCCATCATCAATCTCCCTGTCCTTCGGAACATCAATATCATCAGTAAGCGCAGAACCCCCTATCTGCCGCAAATCAATCTCAACAACCTTATGGCACATCACCTTAAGCCTTTCAGCAACAGCCAAAAGCACAACACATTTTTTCATAACTACACACCTCTTTTATTACCCCAGATGACCTTATGCAACTGCAAAAGCACCCGCACATCACAATCAACAAGCACCTCGCACCCCATAACCTTACCGCAAAGCCATCCAAGCCTCTTTTGATACTCAGGCATAGAACACATCCCGTCCGGCTGCAAAACAACCTTACCTCTCACAAAAGCCTTATACTTTTCAACAACAGACACCACTTCCAAAAAATCATCATCATCACACACAACAAACTTCACCTGCACATTATCTAAATTTAGATAACTCTCAAGCACCCCCTCATCATACCCCTCGCCGCTCGAAGAAAGCTTCGGCGACACAGAATACAAAAAAACAAACTCATCAAGCCTTTCATCACGCACAGTACAATTAGTCTCAACCGTAACCTTCTTACCGCGCAAAAAAAGCCCCCGGCACAAATCATAGACATCCTGCAAAAGCGGCTCACCGCCGGTAACGCACACATACCCGCAATTTACCTTAGAAACAACCTCATCCACACTCGTCTCAACACCGGGCGCATCAAGCGCAAACTTAGTATCACACCACCGGCACTTCAAATTACACCCCGCAAGCCGGACAAACGTATGAGGCAAGCCCATAAGCTCACCCTCGCCCTGGACAGAATCAAAAACCTCAACAACCCTAAGCTTACCCTTTGCCATCATACTCCACCCACGAATGCACACCCTCCCACAGCCGGACACAACAAAGCGCCGGCAACTCCTTCTTAACCTCATCAAAAATCCACACAACCATATTCTCAGCCGTGGGATTAGAAAAAACATCATTCAGATTGGCATGATCCAGCTTATCAACAACAACCCTATTAACAACTTTCTTGACATGCGAAAAATCAACAACCATACCGCTCTTGCCAACCTTTCCGGAAACAACAACCTCAAGCTTGTAAGTATGCCCATGCAGGTTGGCGCACTTGCCATCATACCCCGACAGAAAATGCGCAGCATCAAAATAAAACTCACGACAAATCCTCATGCTTCACCACCCCGCGAAAACTCACAAGCCTCATAAGGCATGACAATCCACTCACGCCCAACCTCAGACGCGCAAAAATCAACATCAATCGCGCACCCTTCCTTCCTGAAAACCGCAGCAGTCAAGACATTCAGCCCCAACTCATCCTCAAAAAAACTCTTAACAGCCATAAACGTACCGCCATGATCAGCAATATCATCCACAATCAAGACCTTCCGACCGACATCACCGACAATCGATACCCTCTCATCCACAACAACCTTGCCCCCACTATTCACCTTCCCGACATCATAAGACCTCGCACTGATAACACCCAAAGGCAGCCCTAAAGCATCAGAAAGCATCCTTCCGACAACAAGCCCGCCCCTGTTGATACACACAACAGAATCAAAATCCTTATCCTTCAGCTTACCAGAAAGCGCATGCGTAAGCTCAAAAAACTCATCCCACGAAACCTTAATCATATTCATCCACCTTCAATTCTCCCATGCCGCCTGTCAACCTCATCAAACTGGTCAAGCATCTTACGAAGCGCAGTCCTCACGGCATCCGAAAAATTAACAAATTTTTTGTCATCCCCCACATGCGCACGCACATCATCCACAATCTCCTGCGGAATCTCAACACAAACCTTCGCCATCACATCACCCTGCATACATCAAAATTAACAATTAACCATTACATCCAAAAACGAAATATTCTCCCAGCCATACTACAAGAATACCCCGATAATATTATAAACTTTTCGAAAAGAAGAAATCCCATTCCCTATCTGGAATCACAGATATCCCGCTCATCACATACACTTCTTCTTAGCAGTATAACCCAAAACACAAGACGCCGCAATAAACCCCTGGTACATAGCAGGCATAATAAGCTTCTGCCTCTCCCTCGTAACATCCCCTGCAACAAAAACCCCACCAACCGTAGTCTCAAGCGTCCCTTCATCATAATCAATATTCAAATCACTCCCCACCTTAAGACCGATATCCCGAAGAAACTTCGTATCCCTGACAGTACCCGCAAGCACAAAAACATCATCAACCGCAATCTCATCCAAAGAACCATCTGCACCCTTCAAAACAGCTTTCTTACCCTTGAACTCAACCACATTACTCGAAAACCTGACCTCAACAGAACTCTGCTCAAGCTGCTCCAGGTTAAGCTCCTTCACCCGGAAAAACTCACTCTTCCTATACGACAACACAACCTTAGCCCCAAAAGAAGAAAGACTAACCGCAGCCTCAATCGCCACATCCCCTCCTCCGACAACCAAAACCCTCTGACGCGCATACTTCTTCAAACCATTAAGCGCATAATGAACATTCTTCCCATCCTCACCCGGCACCCCAAGCTTGCGCGCAACACCCTGTATGCCGACCGCAACCAAGACCGCCAACGACCTAAAAACTCCCTTTTCAGTACCAACCTCTAAATATTTGCCCACCCTCTTCACAGAAACAACCCTCTCACCCTCTCGCACATCAACCTGCGACCTCACAAGATCCCTCCTGTAAAACTCAACCAGCTCATCAGGCGATCCCTGGAAAAACCCGGCAACCCCAAACATCTTCTTCCCTTCATGATAATCAGCAATCGTATTCGCAACAACTCCCTGCTCAAGAACAAGCGCATGCAGGCGAAGCTCCCTGCACCGGACCGCACACGAAACACCCGCAGGTCCCGCGCCGATGACAATCACATCAAATACCTTCATAATCCTCTTTATTCCACAGCATAGCTTATTAAACTAACGCCCAAACCGCACCCAACATCGACATTCGTACGACTCAACCA
>JAFCBW010000173.1 GCA_017610525.1 Candidatus Nanohalarchaeota archaeon
TACCCTAATTGATTCTAACCATACCCTCCCCCGCCTCACCAGAATATTTCAGGTGCCCCTTCATCTTCTCAAAACCCGCCAAATATTTAGAGATCCCCTCAAGTTCATTACCGCAAAGCAAACTCACCTTACCGCGATGAAACTTAAAATCGCACACCTTCCCATCATACTCAAACCTATGGCTGGACAATACATTTTCAGCACCATAACTTTTCAAAATCCCCTCTCTCAGTTTAGAATAAGTGCAGATTCCATTAAACTCATGGATCCATCTGTGAATCGAACTCCTTCCAAGATGAATCTTAAACCTGTGGTTAACCATCCCTATCGACCTGTCAAGACCATTTCCGAGATTATAGGTACTTATAGCCGCACTAATCCGCCTCGGGTTATACGTCTTCTTATTCTGGTCACTATCAACAAACATGCCTTTACAGTCTTTACATAGATACACCTGCCTGAATCCAAACTTATACTTCCCATGCCCCTTGCGTATAAGATTAGTACTTCCACATTTCTTGCATCTCTTTTGTGTCAGGTTACCCGCGTATCTCTCCTGCCTCAAAGCACTTTCCCGTCCTGGTAACTCGACTCCTTCTGCTCCTCGTAATGCGCACTCCCCGTAAGCTCAGTAAACACCACCTGCGCAAACCGGACCCCTAAATCCACCTTCGTATCAAGCAAAGAGAACATAAGAAACGTAAGCCCTCCACGATACCCTGCCTCGCCGAAAGCAGTCTCAAGAACCGACTGCGTAATCCTGAAAAGCGAACTCCTGCACTCGATCTTAAAATTAAGATTTTCCTTCGTATTCACCTTCTCGCAACTCACGACAAGATACGGCTTAAGCCTCTCAAGCTTCACCTGCGCACCAGCCGGCTCAACAACAGTATCCTCAAGCTCAAGCCCTGAAACAACATCCTCGAACCCCTCCATAACATGCGCAACACCAAGCACAGGCATCCTGCAATCCGCCTTATTGATCCGAAGCTCACCCGCCTCCTTGACCTCGATAATCGCCGCAAGCCGAAAATCAATTCCATTCGCCGTAAGCTGCACATCCAGATCCTCATAATTCTCAACAAGCTTACAATCAAGAATCTCCTTTCGAAGAACATCTTTACTCAAATTAGTCATAAAAAATCACCCGCCTAAATCTTAGCCCCAAAAGTATATAAATCACAACTCTACCATAAAATGCTTCCCTGTCTCCTTCAAAGAATCAATCGTAACAAGATTCCACCCGCGGTTATCCACCTTCACCGCAAAAATCCCCTCCGCCCCAAAAGCATCAGCAACATCAGAAAGATTCCGAACCTCATCCTTCTCAAGATATATCTTGCTCTTCTTCGTAACCTTACACTCAATAATCAGAATCTTCCCCTTCCTTCCCGCAACCAGGTCCGGCTTCTTGCTCCCTCCCGACCGTATCACGCGCCAGCCGTCCTCCTCAAGCTTCAGCTTAATCTCCCTCTCAAACGCATACCCCTTTTTATACCCCATAACAATCGCAATAAATTTAAGGTTTATGGTCTTAATAAAACCACAGGTAATATACAAATAATACGCAGGTGATAAAAATTCCACACAACATACTAGTAAGTGAAATAATGACAAGAAACGTCGCAACAATAGATTCAGGTGCAACAATCCAGCAGGCATCAATACTGCTCAGGAAAAGAAACATCCATGGTCTAATCGTAATGTCCGGCAAAGACGTGACTGCCGTAGTAACAGACAAAGACATCGTCTCAAAAGTGGTTGCAGAAAACGCATCCGCACAGGATGTAAAAGTAAAAGACATAATGTCTGCCAAAGTAATAGCCGCAAAACCCGGTGACAGCATCGCAGATGCAACAAGAGCAATGTTCTCAAACGACGTATCAAGACTGCCTGTAATAGGCGACAAAGGCAGCCTAGAAGGCGTAATCAGCGTAAGAGACATGATGCGCGTCTACCCCGGCATAACTGAAATCCTCGACGAGGAACTTAAGATTAAAGAACCTGCTCCTCTGCCTGACCGGACAACAATCGAGGGGCGCTGCGAAGAATGCGACAACATCGCAGAAGACCTGATAGAAATAGACGGGCGCTGGCTCTGTCCGGACTGCTCCCAAAACTGAGCCCTCCGCAATTCCTCGTTGGTTATACTGATCATTCATCCAACAAACAATCAGGAAAATAAGTGTATTTATATTCTTTTAGAATAATTGATAATTCATGGGATTTAAGATCATTTTTCAATATGCTTCTTATATCCATCAGCCCCTGGTTAAGCTCATCACTTGTCTTTAACCGGATTTCAAATAGAATATCGTGCTGGCCTATGCATCTATATTAATAAGTCATATTAGGATTATTTATGATATAATATTGTAATTTTCTATGTTTGTCCTTGTTTATTTCATTCAGTTTAAGCATGATCAGATACCAGCTATAACCTATAGACTTGCTTCCGGACCATGCGCTAGGCCTGTATTTTATTATCAGATTATTTTTTTCAAGTTTTTTAAGATGATACCGTACAAGTTCCCCGGACATGTTTATTTTTTCAGCAATATCTGCAACCGGTATCCTTGCATTATCTGACAATGCCTTTAATATTTGCAGGTCTGTTGGTAGAATCGAAACATGCGCCGTATCTTTTTTAGGTACTCTA
>JAFCBW010000045.1 GCA_017610525.1 Candidatus Nanohalarchaeota archaeon
CACATTCCAAAAGCCAAAGGCTAACAGTAAGAAATGGTCCCGCCGGGATTTGAACCCGGGACCTCTGGCTATCTTAGATTTTAGCCAACACCCATTGAATGGATGCATTGGTTGTTAAGACACAGGCAGTACCTGCGCGTCATATAAGACCAGCGCTCTAACCAACTGAGCTACGGGACCGTAGCATATACAAATTACCTTAATATGACATCGTAAGTTTTAAATATATTGAGTCAACCCACCCCCCCTACAAACATATATAGCTAACAATCAATAGATTCCCTATGGATAAACACATCGAACTCTACAAAAAAGCACTAGACACCCCCCTAAAGCCCCACAGGATTGCAGTCTACGGCATTGCCAATTACGACGATGTATTCAACATCTCCAAAGAAAAACTAAGCAAAATAAAGATAAACGCAATCTTTGACGATATAGCTTCGCGCGTGCTGAAAAACAAATCATACACAGAATATAACCGCGACATCGACCACATCAACGAAGCTATCCTGAAACTCAAAAACATCCCTCTCAAAGAAAAAGTGATCCTTGGCGGCAATGCATCCAACATCTCCCTTGCCCTGAGCGCACTTGGAAACAGAACTCACCTTGAAGTAAAAAGAGCAACACCAGACATGGTAAAGCAGCTGAAATCCGAAGGCATAGCATCCGTAAAATCATCCATAGACAAATCAGCACATCACCTCATAGTCCAGGTCAAAGAAGACGGCGACAGGTTCATAATTTCACCTGACTATGGCATAGGAGAGCCGGAACTCGTAGATTTCGTTGACAACACCTGCGATTTTGCAGTTTACTCCGGGGCGCACCTGGATGCAAAATCAGAACCCGTACAAGCAGAACTTCTAAAGAGAGTAAAAAATATATCCAAAACATCAAAACTCTATGTAGAGCTTGGCTCCGGATCGAGAATGGCAAAAGACAACTGCCAAAAAGTCTCAAAATATGCTGACATTGTAGGCATGAATGAAATCGAGCTTGAGACAATGACTGGCAAAAAAGACATTGTTGAAGCAGCAGCTGTATTTCATAAAAAATACATGAAAACCGACTCAATCCTTGTAATCCATACAATGAAAGGAAGCCTTGCTCTTTCCAGGAAACCCATTGAAGGCCTTCCATTGGCGCAGGCGCTGGGACACCTTTCAGGCAGTTCAAGATACATCCATGGCAAGTATATGAACATTGATGAAATGAAAAAGAAATTCAAAAATATTATACTGCACCAAAAAGAGATTCCAAACAAGACAGAATATCATATTTCCTGGGTAGCCGGCATATTGCACAAAGGCGAAGGCTTGGCAGTCGGAAGCGGCGATGGATACGTCGCAGGCTTCATAACAGGCTACCTGAACTTCTGCAAAATCAGTTCAACCCGCTAAAATCCCTCTGGACCCCTGGCTTCTTCATCTTGTCCTTAATATACTCCTCAAACAGGGGTATATAGATCGGCATCGCAAACTTCGTAAAATTAGAAGTCACAAGCGCCTCACCCTTATCAAGACTCGCAATATTCCTGTCGTCTGTCGAAAGGTCCTGCGATGCGCATTCAATCACAGACTGGCGCTCTTGCGCCATCTCAATACCTAAAATAATCTTCGTATTCATATTCGCAAGAATCTCCTTTGGTATCAGGCTTGGAAGCTGCGTAATCGCTGTAAGCCCAATCTTGAATTTCCTTCCCTCCCGCGCAATCCTTGAAAAGATGTTCGGCCCGACCTTCAATGCCTCCTTTCCAATCACGCGCGGAGCTTCCTCAAGAATAACAGATATCACCGGCTTCTCCTTCAACCCTCCGGTCTGCCGGTAATGCCTATACGTCTCAAATGCTTTTGCAGCTACAATCGACCCCACAAGTATTTCCTGTGAGCCATGCAAAGTGGAAGTGTCAATTATGACTGTTTTCGATGATTCCAGTGAATGCAGGATGTCATCTATTGTTGTCTTCCCTGCCTGTGTATCAAATATTCCCGTGCAGGTTATTTCATCCTCCTCATTTACTTTCAGGTCCAGGTTGTAAAGGAGCCTTCTTATGACAACATCAAGTGTCTCATCGCGAAAATTAACAGGCACTGGCTCTTTCAATATCAGCTTCTCAATCCATTCCTTACTGTATTGGTTATAGTAAGCATACAATGCTTCTTTCTGCGGCTCTGAAAACATGATTGCACCATCAAAATGCTGGGGCTTCAATGATTCAATATTGATTTTAAGTGTCACAGCTCCCGGCGGCGGGCTATTCGGCGTATAATATACCAGTTTCCCACTGGCATTAGGATGGTCCTTCAGCGCATTTGCACATCTCCCATAATACTCATCATGCGGGTCGAGAATCAAAAGAGAACAATAATCTTTATCCAGCACCGACCATGCGATTGTCTTCACAAGATTAGACTTGCCCCGACCGGTAGTCGCAGGGATAAGGACATGATGCGTAAAGACACCCTCCCCGTCAAGATACACATCTATCGGAAGAATTCTCGTCCCTGAGCGCACATTGCCAAGAAACAATGGTTTTTCAGGTTTTGAGAGAAAATCAAGATCTTCTTTTTTGATTTGCCGCAGCCGCGAGAAAAACGCAGGCAGTTTTTTTGGCGTCTTTGCAACACCTTTGCTTATAGTCACAACTGACTTAAGAGATGCAAGTATATAGTTTCTCAACTCAGGCTCCATAAACTCAAGAGATTCCCCGTATCCCTCAAGATTCATACCGGACATCAACTCAAGCGACTCCTGCGGGATTTGTGATCCGTACTTTAGGTCGTATACCTGGAATATCGTATATGAATCCTCTGACTCTGCAACAAGCAGCTCACCAAGTTCAAGACTCTCGCCTGATTTCTTGCGCACAAGAAGCTCGCCGAAGCGCCCCGATATGATTTGCGCAACACTATCGACACCGGAATTTACATCTTTCATAGGTACAAATATAGGTTGAAACTTTATTTATAGTTTACCATAAGAAAACTATTCAACTATAAATAGAAGAAACAGCACATATAATCTATGGAAAACCATGTAAAGCTCTATAATCCGGGCGTGGAAGCATATCCGAAAACCGAGATATTTCTCAGCAATATCCTGATGATTCTCTGGATTGCTCTTGGAACAATTGCCTGCTGGCTCATGCATCCGTTAATAGGATGGCTCTATTTTGCATTTGCGACAAAGATGGTATTTCTTGTACTAAGAAAAATGGTATGCACAAACTGCTACTATTATGCCAAATGGTGCTCTACAGGCTGGGGAAAGCTCTCGTGCGCATTTTTTAAGAAAGGAAAGATTGAAAACTTCAAAACAAGCACAGGCATAAAAATCGCCCCGGTTGCTTATGGCCTCTTGGCCTTAGTCCCCCTCACCTTACTGATGATCTCACTGATTCAGCAATACACCACATTCAAGCTTGCAGTATTGGCGCTTCTTTTGTCAGTTTCAGTATATTGCGGCGCAATAAGCAGAAAAAAAGCATGCGCTGACTGCAAGATGAACACAATATGTCCCGGGAGTGCAGCATAATGAAAGAATATCCAACAATTCCCGACAATTCAACAAATGTTTTTTAAAAAAAGAGGAAGCGATAACATGAACACAAAAAGAGTCACTATGGCTATAGTGGAGGCATGAAATAAATGAGCAAACATTACCAAAAACCAAATTGCCTTCATCTATATGGCAAGGCACTACACCCGATTGATTAGTGCCTTGACAATACTTTGATTGGGATACTTTGTGGTCTGTTCTGTGCATACGGCACTGTATTGAAATTCCCAGGACAATTTGGAATACCGATATTAGCATCCATAGTATACACAAGAGCTTTGATGGGTTTTGTGATAGGGATAGCTGATAACATAAAAATGCATTTTGTACTCAGGGGTGCTGTTCTTGGAGCGATCGTAAGCGCTGCAATGGCAATTCCTGCCGGCAACGGAGGACTGGTATTGATAGCATTTGGAATCATATATGGAATCATTATAGATACAATTGCAACAAAAGTCTCCAGAAAGAAATAATACTGGTGTTCAGGATAGGGCCAATCGTCTTCAACATAAGCAGACTTTTCGCTCCATAAAATTCAGGAGACATAAACATTTAACTCTAAACACAGCAATATTGTAAAATAGGTGACACAAAATCATGAAATCTCTGTATCGTTGCGGGATTTCAAGCTTTTATTGCTTGGCACAGTTGGTGGTATAAAATCATGAAACCGATATATTATTCGAGTATTTCAAGCTTTTATTGCTTGATACCGTTGGTGGTATAAAATGCAGATAAGATTCACAAAAATGCACGGTCTTGGAAACGACTACATCTTCATAAACTGCTTTGAAGAAAATCTTGATAATGTCAACCTGGAAGAACTTGCAGTCAACATGAGCAAATACCATTACGGCATCGGCTCAGACGGCATAATACTGATCCTGCCACCAGAATCAGAAGAAAACGACTTCAAATACCGCATATTCAACTCAGACGGCTCAGAAGCAGAGATGTGCGGGAACGGCATAAGATGCGCTGCAAAATACGTATACGATCACAACCTGACAAAAAAGACAAAACTAAGATTCGAGACAAAAGCAGGCATAATAATACCAGAACTAATCCTGAAAAACAACGAAGTATCAGAGATCCGCGTAGACATGGGCGAGCCAATACTTGAGCGCGAAAAAATACCAATGAAAGGACCCAAAGGATTAGTCATAGACGAAAACCTAGACATAAACAAAAAAACCCTGAAAATAACCTGCGTCTCAATGGGCAACCCACACTGCATAATATTCACAAAAGACACGCAATTCAAAGGCTTCGAACAACTCGGAAAATCAATAGAAACCCATGATAAATTCCCCAACAAAACAAACGTAGAATTCATACTGGTATTAAACAGAAAAGAGATCATAATGCGCGTCTGGGAGCGCGCCGAAGGCGAAACCCTTGCATGCGGAACAGGCGCATGCGCATCAGCAGTAGCATGCATCCTGAACAAAAAAACAGAAAGGACCGTAACAGTCCACCTGAAAGGCGGGGACCTCAAGATAGAGTGGGATAAGGACTCAAACCACGTCTTCATGACCGGTCCGGCTGTTGAAGTGTTCTTTGGTGAATTTCAAATACCTGATCCACAATAGAACTACTTTCAGGCACTATCATATACACCGATTCAATTTCGTCATCATTTTCTGCAGAATGCTTCATATTCCTTATTCCCTTTGATAGATGTATAATATCTCCATTGTATAGACTTAAGACTCCTTCTGGATGAGATAATCCATATAATGTCTCTGCAACAGCATCCAAACAATCAAGAAAATCAGTCTCAATAATAATGGTGTTATAGATGTAAGGAAACCCATTTTTTAAATTAAGATTAGTATCGTTCCAAAATGCATCACGCATTTCCTCTCTAGTCAGTGGCTTTTCATTGAGAACTTTGTAAAAATCATTATTACGAATAGAACCTATCTTTGTAGGATTTATGAGTATATTCTCAGCATCTTCATAATCAGGGTGAAGAAGCTTAAACAGAGGAGACTCACTACGCTCAACATATAGCCCGCCTGATTTATCAATGCCCAGATAATCGAAGTATACTTCTGGAGGCGGTGTTTTATCTTCTCCGAATCCTATCTTATCGGGATTGCCTCCAAATCCTATCATTAAATAATCTCTAGTTCTAACCATGAGAAACGACTCAAGGGTAACACTTATAAACCTTTTGATTCCTCTCAAAAAAACCAGCACACTCAATATCTTTAAATAACTCAACCAACAATTTTACATCGAAAATCACAAAAAGACAGTGAAACCCATGAAAATCGAAACAAGCTCAACCCTGAACACAATCGGCGCATATGCATTCGACGAAGTCGATAAGATGCGCGACAACCTCACAGCCAAAGGCATCGACGTAATCGACTTCGGCGTAGGAGACCCAAAAGAGCCAACCCCCCAAATAGTAAGAGACGCAGTAAAAACCGCAGTAGACAAAAGAAAGACAGACGGCTACCCGAGAAACAACGGCACCCCCGAATTCCTTGAGGCAGTCAAAAACTGGACAAAAAACAGATTTTCAGTAACCCTCGATAAAGATACAGAAATCGCATCAAACATAGGCTCAAAAGAAGCAGTATTCAACCTGCCCCTCGCATTCCTCAACCCCGGCGACATAGCACTAATACCGAACCCCGGCTACCCACCCTATGAGCGCGGCACAATCTTTGCAAAAGGAAAACCAGTATTCATGAACCTCACAGAAGAAAACAGCTTCTGCCCGGACCCGGAAGATATCAGCACAGAAACAGCAAAAAAAGCAAAAATCATGTGGTTCAACTACCCAAACAGCCCAACAGGAAAAATCGCATCAAAAGAATACATAAAAAAATGCATAGACTTCTGCCACGACAACAACATAATACTTGCATCAGACGAGGCATACTCAGAAATCTACTTTGAAAAAAAGCCGCTCTGCCCACTTGAAATATCAAAAGAAGGAGTCATATCAATAAACTCCCTATCGAAAAGAAGCAACATGACAGGCTACCGCGCAGGATGGCTTGCCGGCGACGAAAACATAATATCAGCATACAAGAAACTGAAAGCGAACATAGACTCAGGAACATGCACATTCATACAGGATGCGGCAACAGCCGCCCTGAAAGACGAAAGACACGTAGAAGACATGCGAAAAAACTATCAGATCAAGCGCGACATAATGCTTGAAGCATTCAAAGACCTCGATCTGGAAGACTGCACCCCCGAATCCACATTCTACATCTGGCAAAAAACACCCGACAACTGCACATCACTGGAATTCGTAAAAAAGCTCATGTGCGAAAAAACAGGCATAGTAGCAACCCCCGGTAACTTTCTTGCGGGTAAGGTTAATGACCTAAATCCCGGCGAAGGATACGTAAGATTCGCGCTCGTACCGACAATAGAAAAAACAAAAGAGGCAGCAGAGCGCCTTAAGAATATGACTTTTGACTAGTTGACTGCTAGATATTAGATTAGAAGACACTAATTTTTCCTTGTTTCAGAATCTCCAATATTCCATTATATGTTTGTGTTTTTTCTTCATGTAAATAAGTTCTATCACATAAATCCTTAGAATCATAATTTATAACCCTTAAACCACTCTTTGATCGTTCAAACATTCCTTCCACTCCTACTGCATCAAGTATTTCCACGGGTCGGAGTGGACTCGTATATATACTTCTAATTACATACTCTTTCTCGACCGATGAATCTAAACCAATATCCAAATCCTTCACTAAATCCAAAAAAAACCTACCCTCCGGACTATTATGTCTATTATAACCGTGAACATCAATTACATCAACCTGATATTCAGATCCATCAGGCGTCCCCTCATTATGAAGGTTCATTATCCTGAGTTGGCGTAAGAGTTCTTGCTCAAATCCAGTTAGACCAATGTATGAGTGATGAGTAGTAAACTTTAAATAATTATCTTTAGAGATTTTGCACGGTATTGCATTTTTCCACCCAATAAACGCAACCTGTCATGCATTTTTGTCATAAATCCATAATCCCTACAGAAAATATCTATACCTCTATTTATTGCTCTCATTTCGACAAACTAGACATGGCTACCGCTAACAACGAACAGGTTATGTGACAAAAGAACACCTATAAACACTTTTGTCGATAAGAATCCCTAATACAACTCTTAAGGAAATTAGATGCTTCCACCATCTCGCTTGTATGAAAATAACGAAGATTTTCATGCGTATACCCTTCATTATATAATTCCAATGTCGCACCTCCCGTAAGATTATCATAAAGAGCAATAACAGGAACACCCGAATCCCATGGATACCTCCCGCCACGCTCCGATGCCGTCTTAATCTCATCTTTTGCCTGACCACCACCCGAAAGTGCAACCAAAATATCAGAAGTATGGATAAATCTGGAAGACTCATCACCCCATTCATCACCAACATATATCATCTTGCTTACATCACACCAGGGGTGGACCAGTCCTTGACCACACATAATACCATTCGTATTAATTCCAAGATCTTTAGCAACATTATACATTGCCCATACACCACCCAAACGTGTACCTCCTGAAGTAGTTTCTACTTGGTCTCTCATCTCTGCAGGGATACCTGCACGCAACAAAGAACCCAGAGCATTTTCAAAATAAGGATAATCTGTAAATGCCCCGGAAGTACTAACAAAACCAATATTTACAATTTGGTTTGTAATTAAATACCTATTGAATTTCTCAAACTCGCAAGTTTCACCATAGAATGCTCTCTGGTTAGGTGTAATATTGTTTTTCAAAAAGGAAATAACACTATCAACTGTCGGAAGGACAACATTACTCCCTTCAAGTGTTGCAATTGCTTCTGAT
>JAFCBW010000174.1 GCA_017610525.1 Candidatus Nanohalarchaeota archaeon
TTTTATATCTTGAAGGAGGATCAGTTGCTTCCTTATTATTCATACTGCGAGGAGGGATTAGTCTGTGTGATTGAAGATTTGGTTCCCGGGATGTATGAAGGTTACAGTAAGGTTTGCTGCAAGTCTTATGGTTTCTGTTGTTAGTATTTTTCGGTAGTGAGATACTTATTTATATTGTATGTAAATAAAATATACTCTATGAAATATGGACACTTATTTTTATTATTGGTTGTGATTCCGGTACTTATGCTTGTATCGGGTTGTACGGATTCGGATGTTGGTACTGATGATTTGGATGACTCAACAATATTGGGTGACGCTCCACAGGATGTTGGGGATGCTGATGGTATTGTGAAGCAGCCGAAACAGTTGACTGAATTTCAGGCAGAAGCGTGCAATGCAGCGCATGAAGCAGGGACATGTGATACAAGGTTAAAGCAGCTTGGAATTGTGTCGAAAGATGATTGCTGCAGTTCATTGTCCAAATGTTGTTAGATTTGTCTGTCTTTTGCAAGACAGATAGATATTGAAGGGAGGGTATTGTTTATGAATTCGAAAATGATTTTGATATTGGTTATTGCTGTTTTTTTCTCAGGAGTTTTAGTGCCTGCTTTTGCTGATACTACAGGATCCTGTGATATTGAGAAGAAGGATATTATCAAGAGTGTTATCGCTTATATTACACATAAGAGTGATATTAACAGGGGACATGTTATGGATTTAATTCATGGGTATCTTGGTCGCTTAAATTGCGGTAATTCTGATCTTGTTGAGGCGAGAGCGAAGGCAGATAATATAGATGATGATATTGTTCCCAAGTGTTCGGATGGAACTCTGTTTGCTCATTGTTCTTATGATAAGCCGAAGTATTGTTATAGCGGCAGGCTGGTTGACAGGTGTGATTTGTGTTGTGACAGCGGCAGGTGTGCTTCTGATGGTCAGTGCGAGCCTGTGGTGAAGATGATTGATTGTGAACAGGTGTATGGTTCCGGGTTCTTTTGCGGGACGTATAGTGACTGGGTAGGACAGTGCCAGTCTTCTGGTCCGATTAATAAACTAGCAGACCAGAAATGCTCTAATTCAATTGATGAAACACAGTACTGTATTAAATGCGAAAAACCGCAGGAGATAGTAGATTGTGTGCAGCGATATGGAAGTGATTACTGGTGTTCCACATATGACGAATGGGAAAGAGAATGCAACGGCAGCGGGCAAGCAATAGAATTAACCAACGCAAAGTGCTACAAAACAGGAGGCATCTTCAATGACTATTGTTCAAAATGCGCGCCAGAAGAACCAAGTTGCCATGCACATACAAATCCTTCATGGCTTGAGGTTAATGATTATGATATATTGGTCGTAGAGAAGGGGTGTGTTGGCAGTTTTGGAGCTGAATATCTGATAGAAATCAGAGAGGAGTTTACTCCTGCCGGAGCTGAACATTGCAGTGAAAGGCTTTGGGTCTGGCTTGAGGCGGGTTCAAATCCATTGGAATCTGGTAAATGTTATCGTGTGATGATTAATACAGATACGGTTTCAGGGCATGTGATAACCGGAGTTGGTGCTGAGAAAAGCTGCCCGGTATGTGAGCCGAATAGTTGTCATACGCATGAGAATCCTGTATGGATCGATAATGGCGCACATAAGATAAAGATTGTTGATACCGGGTGTACTCAGGCGGGTTGTGCTGAAGGAGATTATAATGGTACTGAGCTTTTGATTGAGCTTAGGGAAGGTGCATTTTGCGGTGAGCAGGTGTGGGTGTGGCTTGATACTATGATGTCTCCTAATATGCCTGATATCGGCTCGTGTTATATGGCTGAGATATTTACTGAGATGTACGGGGCTGATTGCGGGCATGTTATACGCTACTTGATGAGTACAGTTGATTGTCCTGATTGTGAGGGTAATGTGACCGGGTATGGCGACAGGTGCGCAGAGGATGCTGAATGTAGTCCGCCGCTTGTCTGCCAGACTTCCGGAAGGTATGATAAAGAAAGTGTGTATACTGAAGAATATTGTTGTTATGCAGATGAATGTGCAAGTGCCAATAGTGGTTCTTGTGTTGCTATCGGGGGGACTGATATTAAGGATGCGGAATATCCTCTTATGGTTCTTGAGTGTGTCTTCAATAATGATATGCAGAGGGCAGAGTATATTGTGGATTGCGATGAGACGTTTGGTTCAGGATTCTGGTGCGGGACATATTATGACTGGCAGGGGCAGTGCAGTAGTCTTGGTGAGATAAAAGAGTTGTCTTCTCCAGGGTGTAGTTTGAGTCTTGACGAGGCGCAGTATTGCATCAAGTGCGTGTGATGTTTTTTGGGGCTCTTGAGAAATGTGATGCATAAAGTCACCGTGTAATATGTGCATAGATAACTGTAAATAAGGAATGAAAACAACCAATAGATATGAGTTATTGGGAATTTATGTTTTCTCTGTAATCAGTTGTTTCAGGAAAAGGATTAGCCTCTTCCGATATTGTCATCGCGTCCGCGATAACCGCTGTCTGTTGCGGTGTTGTTAGTATACCAATCGCCATCTATCCCCTGATAACCGTATTCTGGTGTGCTGTCATGATATCATTAACATTCATCAAAAGTATCCCGCC
>JAFCBW010000175.1 GCA_017610525.1 Candidatus Nanohalarchaeota archaeon
CGCCCAGATAGTTCGAGATGAGTCTTGATTGTTTGAGTTTTTTGTCCCAATAGCTTCTGAGTTCATAAGCGTACTCCTTGTGACCTATTTCTTTATATGCTATAAATGACATAGTTATAATTAGGGACTATGAGTATATATATGTATGTGCCCACTGATACGTAAAATAAATCATAGTACCTAAGAATCCAGGAATTTAGGAAATTGGCACAATTGCACCAATAATTGGCATGCTCAATAAAAATCAATGAATACTTTCAGAATCCCGGATAAAGTTAAGGAACTACTGGAATCATATAACAAAGGACATCTCAAAGTCATAATCAAAAACAAAAGACTATGGCATCTCTTCCTTCTTCCGCAACTTCTCATTCTCCTGTGCCTTGCGCTCAACTTCCTCTTCAATACCGAGCTTCTCCACAAGATCCTTATACCTGTTCCTGATAGTAACTTCCGTAACACCAACAACATCTGCAATATCCCTCTGGGTTCTCTTCTCGCCCTCGAGAACAGCCGCAATATACAATCCTGCAGCAGCGACACCAGTCGGACCCTTACCGGACGTAACCTCTTCATCCAGCGCATTCTTCAGTATCTCCTTTGCTCTTGCCTGCACCTTACCGGAAAGCCCGAGAAGTGATGCAAACCTGGGCAGGTATTCCTCAGATGTTGCAGGCAAAATCCTTATGCCAAGCTCCCTCGCAACATACCTGTATGCGCGCCCAATCTCGCGCTTCTCAATACCTGACGCAGCCGCAAGCTCAGACAAAGTCCTTGGCGAACCCTGCTCACGTGCAACAGCATAGATAATAGCCGTAATGATTGACTCCATAGACCGCCCGCGCACAAGCCCCTTTGTAACCGCCTTCTCATAAAGCCGCCCAACTTCCTCATGAACAGCCTTCGGAAGGCCAAGATAAGACACCTGCCTTGCAAGCTCAGAAAGAGAATATGATAGATTCCTGTCCTTAGACTTGGTAAGCCTCTTGTTCCATTTCCTCAACCTGTAATACTGCGCCCTCTTCTTGATAGGCACCTTATACAATTCGCCCACGCCTTTACCGATCTCAGTAGAAATACCCTTATCATGCTTGGTAAAAGTCAAAGGAGCACCGGTCCTGGTCCTCGCAGCCTGCTGATGTGCATCAAAAGCCCGCCATTCTGGCGTCGTATCAATCTCATCCTGCTCAATAATCCTGCCGCATTTACGACATGTAAGTTCTCCTCTTCCTTCATCTCTTGAAAAACTCGTACTTCCACATTCAGGACATGTTGCTGCCATAAGCGCCACCCACATTAATTAGTATAGAAAAAGCCATTATACTCAATTCCTTTATAAAGCTTTCGAAAGCAATATATATATAGAAAGATTTATAAACCTTTCGGTGCACCTAACAAAAAAACAACACAACATGGTTTCGAAATTTACTATTCTTCTTCTTCACTACGTATATTATGTTTACTATGCTTTCTTGGCTTTTTCTTCTTTTTCTTCTCTTTCCCTCCCTTCTCACCACCACCAAACCCAAGCAGCCAGCCCAAAAATTTTAATACAAGAACAAAAGGAAACATCAATATGCCAATAATACCTACAAACACCTTTGAGGTCTTATAAAACATCTTAAACAGTTCATACAAAAGATACAAAACAACCCCACAAACCACATAAAAAAGAACCAGCTCAAGAGTGATATCAATATCAAAACCAAGCACCCTATCAAGAACAAAAGGAAAACATGCAGAAATCACAGAAATAATAACCGTATTCTTAAGGGCCCCCAGCGCCTTATAAGCAACAATAATAAAAACAACAAAAACAGCAAACATCAACTTAGCATCTGGATTCCCGGCATCACCTAAAAACCCAAGCATGCAAAAAAGATTATTATCCATAATATCATCATTCAATCACTTGGCGCTTTAAATACGCCAAAATCCAGTCTCCCGGAACCCTCTATAACGATGTGGTCATTATAGTACTGGATTTCCCCATCAAAAGACGAAAGCTCAAACATCTTATCATTTACAGGTATATTCGCAGAATCACCATCCATGAATATCTCAACATTGCCTGTAACATTATTCAGGGCCATAGACTGCCCCTTTAACTTGCTCAAAAAAACCTTTGAGAACTCAATATCCTTTCCAGACACCTTCACAAACTTATCCTTTGAAAGAGTCTGCTCATCTGTCCTGACCCTCTTTGCAGACCCTGAAAAACTAAGCTTTCGCCCAAGATTTACACTGCCCGCATAATCCACAAATTCAATATGCGTATCTGAAGCAGACCTCAGGAACAGTCCGCTGACTACAATCTTATTTTCAGGACCCCCTTCACAGTCAACATAAAATGAATCAACATATTTATTAAACGCAAAATCAATATTCTGCTTCTTTTCAAATGCAAGCTCTGCTCTGAAATCAACAGTACTTTGCTCTGTACCTACATACTTCAAAACATACCCCACAGGATTTTGGATTACAGAATCCGCCTTTTCATCAACAAGAGTATATTCTGGCAGCACACTATATCCTACAGCAACAGCTGCGATGAACAAGACAACTGCAACCGCAAGCACTCTTA
>JAFCBW010000176.1 GCA_017610525.1 Candidatus Nanohalarchaeota archaeon
TATGTCAATACTCTGTATTTCATTATATATCAACTTATTTAGAGAATACAAATTACTAGATATAATAACATAAAAAAAGAAAAAAAAGAGGGAAGCTCCCTCATACTCATTCTAACAACTATTATCCGAAGCGGTCTTAGTAGCACAACTATATGGTGAAGTGGAACCAAATGGTGGATCTACTTTGATATTCACCTGCCCTGCCCTACCTGGTGTAGCTGGAAATCCTTCATCGGAAACTACTTGACAGACAGATCCTGGCTCACCAAGTCCAACACATGGAGTTCCAAAAGCAGTACCATCATTATATACTCCATTGAAATAATACGTAAATTGCGCAATTTCATCAGCACTAAACGTATATGTCCCAGTATTCTTTATTGTAAATGCGATCATTGTGCTAGTAGTATCATTCCATGCACTAACAATCGAGATGGCAGCTGCAGTATCTCTCTGCTGTTTCTCAACACCCTCATTACTCTGTTCTTGTATGTCTTCCTGCAGACCCATAATCCAGACATAAGCCATCCCTGCAGCAGCAACAGTCATCATCAGAAGCAACACAATCGCAATGACGGGCGTAATACCCTTCCTCTTCGAATTACTTTTCAAACCAAATATATTTTTTACAAATTTCATATATCTCACCTTCCAATTATAATGCAAACATTACAGACCTCAAAACAAAAAACATGAGTAATATCACAACAATCGCAGAAGTCGCGCCAAGCACAAGCCCGAACCCATATTCAATTCCATTCTCAAGATCCGTATTATGCTTATCCGAATAATTACCGATCTTAAACATATTAACTACTTTCCCAAAGCCCTTTGATTCACTCATATTATATCCCCCTTTAAGGTATTCACTATATTATCTTAGAATAAGGGTATATATATATGTTATGATACGACTTATAAATGACAACGATTACCTGACCACTGTGATCGGAATGACATCCTTTCCAAATTCAAGCTTGGCAAGCTCGATAGGGCTGGTCTCCCTGCTCTTAATCAACGGGGGCGCTCCCATCGAAATCTGGAGCGCTCTCGCGCCAATAATCCTTGACTTTTCATATCTTGTATATTCTTCCAAAAAAATCACCCAATATATCCTAATGAATCATCATGCTCCTTCGAATGCGTTGCAAGCTTAGTCTGAAGATTCTCAATTTTCTCAATCATTTTCTCTATTTCCTTTACTCTTTTCTCAATCTTAGTCATATCAAGAGATAGATTTAAATACTTTGCCAATACCTCAAGAACTGCCTCAGTAGACTTTGGATCAGAAAGCAAAAGCCCAGACGTCTCACCCATAAGGCACACACCCTCGATACCCTTCTGCTCACCGAGACTGATAAGAAGCCCCGAGGCACCGATGATTTGTCCTATGCTCGTATCCTTGAACTGGACACCCAGTTTCTCAAAGGTCTTGACTTTCCCGGGCGAGATTGCCGCACCAAACACTTTCGAGGAATCCTCATTAAGCTCGCCGGTACCGAAACCACCAATCGTAATCATCTCCTTCACACCCAAGGTCTCAAGAGTCTCAAGAATGACATCCGCAATCACATAATGACCCTGCGGATCCATGCTCTGCGAATCACCGATCAATATCACAATATCTCTCTCAGCCTTTGACTTGGCCTTATAATAATAAAATTCATTCTTAAGCCCGACAATCATCCCGTTCTTTGCCGTATCCATCAATACAACCGGCGGGAAATGCGGCGAATAAAGCTCCGCAAACTTCACAGCACCAAGCTCATCCACAAGATATCCTGCAGCATTGCGCCCTATATACCCGATACCTGGCAACCCCTCAATAAAAATAGGATTATTCAGTTTTGGCTTACTCAAAAATCTAACCTTAGTCTCTCGAACCATTTTAAACTCCTCCACATCCACTTTCATTAATATTTTCCATCTTTGCCATCCGCCTGTACTTGCCATACCTGTCCTCAGGCGAAAATTTCGCAGGCTTAGGGTCATGCGTCACAGACATACACCTTGGGCATTTCTCTTTTAATGTATATCGTCTGCATTGCAGACAAAACATAATATGTGCAACGATACTCTTCACCTAATCTCACTTCAGTCTATGAAGAACAGCTTCCCCGCCATTCTTTGTAATATAATCAATCACTTTATCAGAATTATCCTTCAATATCTTCTCACATTCAAGGTAATCTCCTGAAGTCACCTTAAAAGAATACTTTGGTGCATTAATATATACAACCTCCACATTATCATTATCTATCTGGGCAAAACCGCTCTTTATTATCTCAATTCCGTTCGGCTTATAGCACTTGACTTCAAGAACTCCCTTTATCATGACTTCCTTTGGTTTGATATTCTTCTTGGCAACATCCTCAATCTTTTTTGCCCATTCTTCAGCCACACCATCCTTGACCAGTGCCGAAACACCTTCTGCCGCAGCTACCTCAAACAGGGCATACATCAGGCCATACTTTTCCTGTAGTTCAAACCCTATCTTCTCATATGCATCAGAAACACTCAGACCCATCTCCTTCGCAACCATCGAAAAAAGATTATCCGCCTTTTTCTCATTCTTCCATTCAGT
>JAFCBW010000046.1 GCA_017610525.1 Candidatus Nanohalarchaeota archaeon
AGTATGTGGCGCTGTTTGGCAGTTCGGTCTTTATCATGATTTCCGGTTCGGTGTAGAGTATGCTGTTTTTTGAAATTATGTTATTTTTTATGTTCCATGCGAGGGATTGTGTGGAGTCTATGTTTTCGAGGTATTTTGGTGTGCCGCCAAATACGGAGTAGAGTTCGATTAGTTTTTTGGGTTGGATGTTTTTGAACCATTCTTTTAAGGTGAATGGCTTTAGTGGCTGGATGTGCATCTGTCCTGTTCTTCTGCCGTATAATGCGGATGTGTGGTCAAATAAACTATGCATCATGCCTATTGATGAGCCCATCACTATCAGGAAGAGGCGTGATTTTTTTGCATGTTTATCTATTAATCCCTGTAATATCGAGGGTACTGATTTGTTGATTGTTGAAAATCTCTGGAATTCGTCGAATATTAGTATGATTTGCCGTTCATGAGATTGCCTGAAGACCTGTTCAAGTATGTCTTCCCATGAGGGAGTTCCAAGGAATGTCATTTCCAGATTATCGTGGAGTCTTTTTGCAAGGGATAAGCGTATTTCTTTGTCATCCATTTCCTGTATAAGAAAGTAGATGCTGTTTTTTTTGTTTTTTATGAATTCTTCTATTAGTCTTGTTTTTCCTACGCGCCTTCTTCCTATGAGTGAGATGAATCGGAATGATGTGGTTTCATATTCTTTTTGCAGGTAGAATAGTTCATCTTTTCGGTTTATGAATTTAGAGTTTATTGTCATGACAATTATTGTGTTGACAATAATATTTAAATGTTTCGGTTGGGTTTTTTTGGGGGGTTTCCTTATAATTTGTTTCTGTGTTTTCATAGTCCCATGTGATTATTAGCAGATCTGTGCATTTTAGTTTGTCTGAGGCGTTTAGTTATTCCGGGTGGACAGTTCCTGTTTTCCACCACGGGTTGAAGCGCTCTAAATCATCTGTTGTTGATATAAGTACATTTGGATGTTATTAATTCATAGATTTAATGACATTGCGAGGTCATTGTTTCATGATTGCGGCAATAGGTTGTGTTTTCTCAATGTACGTCGGAAGGTTCTGTTTTTGCCATGGCATCACCACATATCGCCTTGCTGAATCAATAGATTATTATTCTAAATTGGAATGATTTTTTTTTGATTATATAAGGATGCCTGTTTCTGTGTCTTTTTCCCAGAAGTTCCATGAGTTCAGGATTTCGATTATCCGGCCGTCGAGCACATTGTGTGTTTTGTTACATAAATTCTGATGTTTTTGTGTAATAGGTTACATGAATTTGAAGAGGAGATATGCGGAGGGTTGACAGTTTATGGCATGCGATGCGCGTTTATGTGAGAAATATGCGCGTGAGAGAATATTATGCGCAAGAGCATTATGTTTTAGTGCATAAGGTTTCTGGTTTTTTGTGGAATTTACGGGTCATTTATCGGAAATCCCTTCATAGATGGGTTATGGTCATGACAATTATTGTGTTGGCAATAATTATCTGTCTTGTCTGTGAATAGTGGTGGAGGTTACGTATTTATTAATTTGTGAGCTGTATTAGTGTGTATGGAACTTACACGGAATATGGAGGATTATCTTGAGGCGATCTATGCGCTTTCCAAGGAGAAGGGATGTGTGCGGGTCAAGGATATTGCGCATAGGCTTAGTATCAAGTCTGCGTCTGTTTCTGAGATGCTTCGGAAGCTTGATAAGTGCCGGTATGTTGAGTGTGTGAAGTATGGTAATATTGCGCTTACTTCAAAAGGGGAACTTGTCGGTAAGACGGTGATGGTTCGACATGAGACTATCAAGGCGTTTTTGAAGATTATTTTTGTGCCGGAGGATGTGGCTGAGAGGAGTGCGTGTACTATTGAGCATAATCTTGAAGCAGAGACTATTGAGCAGCTTACGAAGTTTGTTAAGTTTGTGGGTGCTTATGATATGCATCCGATGTGGCTTGAGCATTTTGAGGTGTATTGCAGGACAGGAAAGATCCCTAAGTGCAGGTATGAGTGAATTAATGGGTGATGTGTGTGAATAAATTGAGAGTCGGGATTCTTGGGGCGACAGGGGTTGTTGGCAGGGAGATCTTGAAGGTTTTGTTTGCGCGGAAGTTTCCTATAAAGTCGTTGAGGCTGTATGCGTCCATGCGGTCTGTCGGCAAGAAGATTGAGACGCCACTTGGTGAGATTTGCGTTGAGAATGCGGATGAGGCTGATTATTCCCGACTGGATATTGCGTTTTTTGCGATCGGCGGCGGGTGGCCGCGTGCCAATGCGCCGAAAGCTGCAAAGGCCAATTGTGTTGTTGTTGATAATTCGTCTACGTTTAGGTATGATGATGATGTCCCGCTTGTGGTTCCGGAGATTAATGGTTCTTTAATCGGTGATTCTATGCTGATTGCCAATCCTAATTGCACTACTGCGATTGCTGCTATTCCTCTTTACCAGATTTATCAGAAGTATGGGCTTTCGAAGGTCATTATCTCTACTTACCAGGCTACGAGCGGGGCGGGGAACGGGGGGATGGCTGAACTCCGGGAGGAGACCGGACGGGTGCTTGGGGGCAAGAAAGCGCGCAGTAAGGTTTTTTCGCATCCTATTGCTTTTAATGTTATTCCGCATATTGATGCATTCCAGGAGAATGGGTATACTCGCGAGGAGATGAAGGTTGTGTGGGAGATGCATAAGATTTTCGGGGATGATGGTATTGCCATGTCGTGTACTTGTGTGAGGATCCCGACTATGAGGGCGCATTCGGAGAGTATTGTTGTTGAGACTGAGAAGCAGGTAAAGGCAGATGATGTGCGGATGGTGTTTTTCGAGACTGCAGGGATTGTGGTTAGGGATGATATAGAGAATAATGTGTATCCTATGCCTTTGAGTGCTACGGAAAAGTATGATGTTGAGGTCGGGAGGATCAGGCAAAATCTTGTGTTTGGGGAGCGCGGTCTTGAGTTTTTTGTGTGCGGGGATCAGCTTTTGCGCGGGGCTGCGCTGAATGCGGTTGAGATTGCGGAAGTTGTTGCGCGGGAGAGGTTTTGTTAGGTACCGGGTGAGGTTATGGATAAAGGCAAAAAATACATATTATGCATACTGATATTTTCGTTTATAGTGCAGAGCGCCATAATATTAAGAACTCCTGATATCTGGTGGGATGAGGGAACGTATATAGGAATGGCTAAATTCCTGTTTTCCGGGGGTATGTCAGGATTCATGGAGTTCTACAGACCGATCATACTTCCTATAATTATCGGGGTTGGATGGAAAATAGGCCTTAATCCAATAACTTTTGGAAAAATATTTTCTATGATCTGCGGGCTTATGACAATATACATGACATATTTTATCGCAAAAAAGGTACATAATCAGAATGTAGGCATCATAGCTGCTCTAGTAATCAGTACTACATATTATTTCCTCTTCTTCAGCACTAAAATACTAACAGGCATACCATCATTGCTATTAATACTCTTAGCTATCAATGAGCTGGCCAACAATGATCTTAGGGAAAAAAATGTTGCAAGAGCAGGTGTATTAGTGGCGCTGGCATTCCTGATGAGATATACAGCAATCATGATAATACCAGCCATATTACTTGGTATACTGATAAACAGCAAAAAGGTAAAAGAGACAACTCTTTCATCAGTCATCGCAAAAAATTCGGTCTTCTCATCACCTGAGAAAGACTCTAAATACGAATATGCAATATCCAATATAAAAGTATTCTTTGCAACATTTTGCGCGACATTAGCCCCATATTTCATAGGTGCCTATCTGGTATATAATGACCCACTTTATTCAATCTCAAGGGCAATATCCGGCATCCAAAGCGCAGAAGGATATTTTACAGCTACTGCAATGGATCTCGCGGCCCAGATATTCCAGCAAAATCCACTGTTGGTTTTCTCTCTTGTAGGAATCTGTTATTATATGAAGAAAGCGGACGCCAATAAAATTATAATTCTTGCAGCACTTGCCATGGCGGTCTTTATGATTGCAAACACACCTGTAAAGGTGCTGCGTTATACAATTATCGCACTTCCTTTCCTGAGCATCACAGCAGCTTTCGGTATATATGCAATTCTTAAAAAATTACAAATACGCAAGATCAAGATACCTATCAATGTGCTGACAATTATAGCGGCAGTGATTGTTTTAGGCGCAGTGCTGGTCTATCCAAAAATGCCTATTGCGAATCCTTCTATGGAAGAAATAGAAAGTATCTACAATTACCCGGCATCAAATAGCATTGATGGTACTATCATCACCAGTGACCCAATGATTTCAGCATATATTGACAATAGGATTGTTGTTCTTGGATGGCCTAATTATACTAAAGCAAACTATGAAGATAATAAAAGAGACAGTGCTTTGATATTTGTCAAAGTATGTGATCTGCGGTGTCCTATAGATGACAGCGGCTGCGAAATGTTCAGAGAGGAGTTTGTCCATCAAATAAAGGAAGAGAACAGGATGATAAGGGAAGAGTTAATAGATAACTGCAGCCACATTCTGCTTGAAAGTGGTTTTTATGAAAAATCATAAGATATTGGTGATTATTGGAGAATCTTAAGCTTTTTCATTGAAGGGGATAGTTTGTGAGACAATGAAAAATCATGAGCATTTTGGTTAAATTGTGCCAGTTAATAGATATTAATAATTTTTGTGTTAAACTTATGTATGAAAGTAAATTGGGTTTTGTTTGCTGTGTTTTGCGCTATTGTCGTTTCAGGGTGCGCTCTGCCGGATGCTACACCGGAAGATGACGGCAAGGTAAAAGTTGTTGTGAGTATTTTGCCGTTTGCTGATTTTGTTGAGAAGGTGGGAGGGGATAGAGTAAGTGGTGTTTCGGTTATGATTCCACCGGGTGCAAGCCCTGCGACTTATGAGCCTACTGCAAGCCAGCTTCGGGATGTGAGTGATGCGGATGTGTATGTCATGGTTGGGTCAGGCATAGGGTTTGAGAAGGCGTGGATGAATAAGATTCGGGAGATGAATGAGGAGATGGTTGTGGTTGACTGTTCTTCGGGTGTTGAGATTGTTGATAATGATCCGCATATATGGCTTTCTGCGAGGAATGCGAAGGTCATGGTTGAAAATATTTACGAGGGACTGGTTGAGGCTGATGGGGGGAGTGAAGATTATTATTCTTTGAACCAGGGGAAGTATGGGCTTGAGCTTGATATGGTTGACATGGAGATTGAGAATGTGATTTCTGGTGTTTCTAATAGGAAGTTTATGGTGTTTCATCCGGCGTGGGGGTATTTTGCGCGGGATTACAATCTTTCGCAGGTTGCGGTTGAGGTTGAGGGGAAGGAGCCGAGCAGTGCGGATGTCTTGAAATTGGTTGAGTTTGCGCGGGATAATGATATTAAGGTTGTTTTTGTGCAGCCGCAGTTCAGTGCGAAGAGCGCAGGGGTCATTGCGCGTGAAATTGACGGCAGGGTTGTGGCTGTTGATGCGCTGGCAAGGGATTATATAGGGAATCTTAGGATTGTTTCTAAAAGTTTTGCGGATAATATGTAATGATGAAAAAGAAGATGGCAATATGTCTTGAGGATGTATGTGTCAGGTATGGGGATGCTTCTGTGCTTGAGGATGTCAATCTCTCTGTCTATGAGAATGAGATTCTTGGGATTATCGGGCCTAACGGGGGCGGGAAGACTACCATATTGAAGGTGATGCTTGGGCTTATTGCGCCGGATAGTGGCCATGTTTCTGTTTTCGGAGGGAGCATTGCGGAGAATAGGCATCTTATCGGGTATGTGCCGCAGCACAGTTCTTTTGACAGGCAGTTCCCGGCCAGTGTGTGGGATGTTGTGATGATGGGAAGGCTTTCGGCAGGTAAGTTTCTTCGGGGGTTTGATGATGTGGACAGGCGGGTTTGTGCGGATGCGCTTGGGACTGTTGATGCGCTTTCGTTTCGGGATAAGCAGATCGGGGATCTTTCGGGGGGTGAGAGGCAGAGGGTTCTTGTTGCGAGGGCGCTTGCATGTGAGCCAAGGGTTCTTCTTTTGGATGAGCCGACGGCGAGTGCAGATAGGACTGTTGAGAGTAAGTTTTATGAGATTCTTTCGAAATTGAAGGAGAAGATGGCGGTTGTGCTTGTGTCGCATGATATCGGGGCGGTTTCTGTGTATGTGGATAAGATTGCGTGTGTGAACCAGAGGCTTTTTTATCATGATGATAAGGAGATTGGTGCGCAGGAGATTGCGAAGACGTACAGGTGCCCGGTTGAGCTTATTGCACATGGGGTGCCGCATAGGGTTCTTAAGAGGCATAAGGGGGCTTTGGGAAAATGATTGATGTTTTGCAGTATGATTTTATGAGGTATGCGCTGGTCGCAGGTGTTCTTGCCAGTATCGCGTGCGGGATCATCGGTACTTATGTTGTTACGAAAAGGATTGTCTTTATCAGCGGGGGTATTTCGCATGCGGCGTTCGGGGGTATCGGGCTGGGGTATTTTCTTGGTGTGAGCCCTTTTCTGGGGGCTGTTGTTGCCGGGGTTTTTTTTGCGGTCGTTATGGGGTTTTTTGCGAAGAGGATGGGGCAGAGGGATGATACGGTTATAGGGGTTGTGTGGTCTTTTGGGATGGCTATGGGGATCTTGTTTGTATATATGACGCCGGGGTATGCGCCGGACCTTATGAGCTACCTTTTCGGGAGTATTCTTGCTGTGCCTGTTAATGAGTTGTATCTGATGCTTGCGCTTGATGTGGTGATTGTTGCTACTGTCTGGCTTTTTTATAAGGAGTTTTTTGCTGTGTGTTTTGATGAGGAGTTTGCGAGGGTGCGGGGGGTTAAGGTTGATTTTGTTAATGTGGTTTTGCTTTGCTTGATTGCGCTTACGGTTGTGCTTCTTATCAGGGTTGTCGGGATTATTCTTGTTATTGCGATGCTTTCTATCCCGGCTGCTATTGCGGGGAGGCTTGTGCATGATATGCGGCGGATGATGGGGGTTGCTGTTGTTGTGGGATGTGTTTTTATGGTTGTGGGGCTGGGGGTTAGTTATGCGCTTGATTTGCCGAGTGGGGCGACGATTATTCTTGTTTCGGTTTTGGGGTTTGTTTTTAGCGGGTTTTGTGGGAAGAAATAGATGGGAGAGAGGACACGGTTGTTGAGTAGAAATTGGTGATTCGTTAGAGGGTCATGTCTCTTAGGAGTTTTGCTTTTATTCCAATTCCTTGTGCGGCACGGTACATACCCCGATCATCAGTGATGAGTGTGGAGTTGGTGATTTTTGCGCATGTTATGAAAACACTGTCGAAGCCACTGGCCATGGTTGTTGCTGCTACTTTTACAGATTCATCTAACAGTCTTAAGTCATAGTAAATATCTCCCTGTTCTTTGATATAGTCAGATGCCTGAATACCTCTTATCTCTTTGCCAGTCAATCTTGCGCCAACAGCAGCAATCTCAATAATTGCTACAGAGGGAATGCACATGACAGAAATTTTATCTTCAATTTCTTTGAGTACGGATTTTGCAATTGTGTGCAGCCGCAGTTGCTCTTTGTAGATAGAGTCAATTTTTCTTCTTCGTGGAGGAAAGATGGCTTTTGCCAGGACGCTTGTGTCCAGAGTGAGAGTGTTGTTATTGTTGATCATGATTCGTACTCCTTATCGCGCATTTCACGGATAAGTTCCGTGGAATCTGTATCCAGTATCCTGTCTTTTTCCATGAGTTTGTTTAATTCAGATAATGAGTGTGATTTCTTATGAGGACAGGGTTTTAAGTCACCTATTATTGAGTGCAATTCACGATCAATATTTTCTAGTCTTTTTACCAGCAGGGCTTCAGTCATAATATCACCATTAATGATAGGTGTTTCTGAAATATATATGTTTTTGCGCCAAATTGCTGGTTTTACAAAAATCAAGTGCCTGTGTGGAGGCGTTTCGTGAGGGTGCGGGTGAGTTTTCATGTGCGGATTTTACTTTTTCATTGTCTTCTGTTGCTCGTGGATTCTGCCACCAGGGATTTTGTATGCTTAGGTTCTGGCTGTTATTGTGATGACTGGCGTTTATAATGTGGTTGTTTTTATGATGACAGCGCATGATTTAGTGAAAACATATGGATATTTTGTGATGATGTGTCGCATGTATGATGAGAAGGCATAAATGTGTCGTGTATGTACGACAAAAAGTGGTGAAGTTGTCGTGTATGTACGACAAAAAGTAGAATTTGT
>JAFCBW010000047.1 GCA_017610525.1 Candidatus Nanohalarchaeota archaeon
TGCAGGACAAACAATATGATACCAAAACTTACAACAAAACCCGCAATCCCCAGAGACTTCATGAAATACAATACACGATTTATCTATATATAGTTGACGTCGTTACTAAATTGACAAATTTAACCAAAAACCAAGAGATGTCAATCTATCCGGGGAAATCAAAGATTTCCTGGATTTTCGAAATGCCCACCCATTTCGAATTTCGAAAATTGGAAATTTGGTACAAATTTTCAAAATCCTAAAATTGCATGGCAATTTTAAGGATATGGTGAAGACATCTGTCAAAATAGTTATGTCTTCAACCATAAAGCTAATCTTCAATCCACCTGTTAAATGCCGGCTTAAAAAAAACATTGGCAAAAACCTTCATATGAACAAATTTCGATGCCCTGCTGCCATACGGCACACCTTTCCCTGAAACCAGGTTCTTCAAGATATCCTTAATAGAACTCGCATCAGGCAGCTTTGTATACATTCTCCCTATATCCTTGTACCTGTGCGCATCACTTCCTGCGCAAACAGGCAGCTCATTTTTTCTGGCAATATACCCTGAAAGATTATTCTCATAATCAAAATACGCCATTCCATTCATAACCTCCATCGCAAAAGCGCACTTTATCTTTCTATACGCAAAAACCGAACCCTTCCTCCAGAAACAGAACGGGTGCGGCAGTATAATCGTCCCCCCGAGATCATTTATCTGATTGACAGTATCCTCTACACTCATGAGTGGCTTTATCCTCTCATCAATATTCAATGCAATGATCTCCCCTCCCCTCGTCAATATCTCCTCCCCGCGAATAAGGGCAAAACCATCATCAAGCTTCTGCTTAAAATCACCAACCTGATTATGGTCAACAACCGCAACACCATCAAGCCCCCTCATCTTCGCAGTCTCAACAATCTTCTCAATTTTCATAAAGCAGTCCGAAGAATATTTAGAATGGACATGGAAATCAATTTTCATCATGAACTTAATTTATAAATCAAATATTTATAGGTAAATACACTAAGACAATAGAATGGTAAAAATAATACTTCCAACAAAAAACGAAGAAGAATCTCTCGCACAGACAATAGACGAAATCAGATCAGTCTGCACATGCGAAATAATAGTCGTCGACGCGCACTCAAAAGACAGGACAGTAGAAATAGCGAAAAGCAAAAACGTAGCCGTAATCTACGACCATGGCAAAGGAAAAGGCGAAGCCCTGCGCACCGCTTTCGCTTATGCCGATGACGACGTCATATTTGTGGACCCAGACGGCACATACCCTATTCAAAAAATGCCCCAATTCATAGAAGCCCTGAAAACCCATGATTCCATCTATGGTGAGCCTGTAGAATACACAAAAAACGCGATGCTATGGCAGTATCACGTAGGCCGCAGGATAACAAGACTGATATTCTACTTATTATACCATACAAGCGGCAACAACATGAGCGGCTTTCGCGCCCTCAAAAAATCAGCAATAAAAAAAATGGCACTCGAATCAGACGGTTTCGGCATAGAAACAGAAATCGCAGCAAAATCAGTAAGATTGAACCTCAAAACAAAAAGCATCCCCATCAGGTACGACTGCCGCAACGGCGCATCAAAATTCCGCGGCATAAAAGACAGTCTTGTGGTCTTGCGCGCACTATTCAAATACCGCATCGCTCCCCTTCCAGCATCTCATCAATAATATCCACAATCTTTTGCTTGGCCCTGCATTTATCAATCCTGTCAGCCACATTTCTTAACTCTGCCAGATTAGTTTCATTATCAAAAGTATCACTAATCAATTCAGGCAGTTTCTCAAGCTCATCCTGCAAAATCATCTGAGCAATGCCCTTTTCCTTCAGGTGCTTTGCAAGAGCTTCCTGCTCAACCTGCTTCGGCTGCGGGATAAGAATCGACTTCTTAAAAAAAGCAAGAATATCACAAACCGTAGTATAACCCGATCTCGAGACCACCACATCCGACGCTTTGATGAGTTCATACACATCACCGATCCACCTGACATACCTGATATTTTGCTTGTCCTCATGCTCCCCCGGCGCCTTGATAATAAATGTCCACCCCTTCATCTTCATTAACTCATCCTCTATCGCGAGAATCTTCTCCTCAAGCGCAAAAGGGCTGTGCTTGGGTCCGCTTATCATAATAACACACAGGTTGCCGCACACATTCAGCCTCTCTTTGATCTTCTTTTGAGCATCATAATCCGCCGGCACAGAACCGACAAGCGGCCCTGTATAAACAACCCTCTCAATCTCAGTGACAGAATAGGGGTATATATTCTCATGCGGTTTCAGATCCAGCACTGCCACCCTCCTTCCCATCTTAACAGAAAAGTTGTGTATCTGTATTACAATATTCCTTATGATCTTACTGCTCAGGGGAAAATCCATCTGGTGGTCAACATATATAGCAGGAATCCCCAGGCTTCTGCCAGTACAATGCCCTATGCTTCCGTCAGATATAACAACATCCGGTCTTTCTTTCCTTAAAATACTCCTCTCCCGCAAAAAAAGCCGTGCTATGCCGATCAGGATCAACGGTAGTCTCACAACCGTACCTCCAATATCAAAAGACCCGTCAGCCCTGTCTTTCCAGTCAACAGCAGGCAGTCCATAACAAAAGAATCCCTCTTTTTGCGCGAATTCAACTCCCGGTCCCCACGTTCCAAAAATTACTTTATCCCCTCTCCTACAAAGAACATTAGCAACAGAGAGCATCCTTCCCACATGCCCAAGCCCCAGTCCATTACAGGAAATATATACTTTCAATTTAGGTCTCATGGCATCTGGCTCACAGTCATTGGATGATTTCATATAACTCACATAAATT
The DNA here is from genome assembly GCA_017610525.1 of Candidatus Nanohalarchaeota archaeon. Lineage (GTDB taxonomy): Archaea > EX4484-52 > EX4484-52 > EX4484-52 > B79-G9 > B79-G9. The sequence continues at coordinate 2,834 of JAFCBW010000047.1, forward strand.
TCTCAGTTTCATCAATAAGATTCAAAAACCTCTTCACAAAAAACAGCTTCAACAGATGATGCTTCATCGCAAACTCAAAAACTTTCAACTGCATTCCACTCTTTTTAATGTCATGCACAAGATCCTTGCAATAAAATTCATATTTCTCAAACCGCCAGGAAGAAAAATCATCATACCTGACAGCATCATAACACACATCAGCCGCAGCCCTCCCGCTGACAATAGCAGGCTCGATGCCTGCCCCCACAAAAGGATACACAAACCCTCCTGCATCCCCGCACAAGAGAACTCTCTTTTTGTGATTGTGGGTACTTTCAAGCATCTTCATAGGTATCATATGCGCCTTGACATCCCCTGCCCGAAGGCCAAGTCTCAGAATCATTTCATCAAACCGCTCCCTAAGTTTCCCGGACCTCGAAACCTTAGTCCCAAGCCCGACATTTATGCGCCCGTCCTTCGGTATGACCCACTCATACCCGACAAAATCACGATAAAGATATCCCACAGCGCAATTCCCAAACCTCTTCTCAATCTCCTTATTGCTCATCTTGATCTCAGACTCAATTGCAAGCGCAGAATCCTTCCCACTCCATCCGCTATTCAGCCCGGTCTTCCTTGCGACAACACTATTCACACCGTCAGCCCCGATAACAACTTTCGAGACAAACGTCCCCTTATCACAGACAACCTTCACCTTACGAGAATCAGCGCAGACATCAGACACCATGCAATTATCAATCAACTTCGCACCCGACTCAACTGCTTTCTTAGTAATAAGATAATCAAATTTTTTGCGCGAGAACATAAAAGACGGATACTTCACATCCATCATAAGCTCCCCTTCAAAATAAACCCTGCACCCCTTCGTTCTCCTCTCAACAATATCTTCAACATCAGTACCATATATCCCGACAACATACCTGATGGTCGGGCAAAACATCCCCCCGCACGCTTTATCACGCGGCAGTTTCTCTTTTTCCAAAAGCAAAGTCTCAAGCCCGAACCTGGCGCACTTTTCAGCAGCCGCACTCCCCCCCGGTCCAGCCCCAACAACAATCACATCATAATCGTACATATACATAAGACCCTTTCACGCCAAAATATTTAAAACCCACTCACCAAGCCACGAAAACACAACATAATTAAACCACACATGCGAAATCCCAAAAACAACCCCTCCGAAAAGCGGCGCCCTGTAAACAAGATAATAAAGCCCGCCAGTCAGCACATCATAAAGTACAGTAACCCCCACACCAAGAGCCACAATACTCCATGAGCCCAACCCCGCAGCGCCGCCGGCAAATGCCGCAACACAGATACCCAGGAGCGCAACAGGCAGATACCGGGCCTCCTCTTTGGTATAGACAATACTCACAGGATAAGCAACCAGCCCCACGATGGCACCCATGATCGGTCCGTAAAGCACAGCACAGATCACAGTACCAAAAACCCCAAGCTCAATCCCAAGCGGAAATCTTATATGCCTCTGGTACATCCTGGATACTACCGCAAGCACCGAAAAACAGGACACCACAAGAAACGGCCTGAAAAACACACCCAAAAACACCATCCCCGCAGTAGCCATAACTGCATATCTCCATGACTCAGGAAAAAAAGAACCCGCATCCTGCAAAGAAACATTGTCGCGCACAGGAACATGTTCCTGATTGCCTGCGCAACACTCCGCACCCCCGATACCCCTCAAAACAATCCCGATAAGCCATCCGAACATAAACAAAACCTGATAGCGCCGTGGTCAGGTCGCCCATCAGTTATCATCTTTAGTCAAACAAGGCTGAAGTCATCACTCCACGACAGAAATGATTAACCCCTTAATTTTTAATATCTAATGAATCAGAAAAAAACAAAAACCCTACAGGTTCTCATGCGTAATCGGCATAAACTTCAGGCCGTATTGCACAATCCCTTCCTTCCCATCCTCATAGATCTTCCTGAAAGTAGTCTCAACACGCAGCCCCATCCCGAGTTTCTCATCATCGCAGTCAACAACCTGCCCGACCACATTAGGACCATTATCATCCATCTTGACAATAGCAAGCGCATAAGGCGCGCCCTTCTCAAACCCTGCCGGCGGCGCAGAAACCACAGTATAAGTAACAATCTCTCCATAATTGCTGAACTGCTTCTCAACAATCTTCCCGCCTCTCCTGCATTCAGGACAGACCTCCCTTGGAGGATAAAAACCTGTCTTGCACTTCTCGCAATAAGTACCGATAAGATGATACTTATTCCTGAATCGCCTCCAAAGCATAGGTACAGATGTTCTGTGCATAATCATTACCTCCTGAAAATATTAACCACGCACGTAGCGCCGCTTCCACCCACATTATGTGTCATGCCGATTTCAGCACCATTGACCTGCCTCTTGCCCGCATCCCCGCGAAGCTGCAGGACAATCTCACTCGCCTGCTTGATGCCGGTAGCACCCACAGGATGCCCGCATGCCTTCAGGCCGCCCGAAGTATTGACCGGGATTTTGCCGCCAATCTGCGTATTACCATCCTCGATAAACTTCCCACCGACACCCTTCTTACAGAACCCAAGATCCTCGCATGCCATAACCTCTGCAATCGTAAAGCAGTCATGCACCTCGCACACATCAACATCCTTCACACCAATACCTGCCATCTTATAAGCTACCCTCGAAGCATCCACAGCCGCCTGTAATCCAGTCAGAGACTTCCTGTCATGCAGTGCAAGAGTATCTGATGCCTGCCCGGAACCCGTAACATACACCGGCGTATCGCAATATTTCTTGGCAAGATCTTCTCTGCACAAGATGATAGCAGCTGCGCCATCAGTAATAGGCGAACAGTCAAGCAAAGTCAGGGGACTAGCAATCATCGCAGAATTAAGAACCTTATCAACAGTAATCTCAAACGGGTACTGGGCGACATCCTTATTCATGGTAGCATTATGATGGTTCTTGACAGCAGCAGAGGCCATCTGCTCATGTGTCGTCCCGAAATCATGCATATGCTTTCTTGCCATCAGCGCATAAAGCCCTGGAAACGTCATCCCGTGAAAACCTTCCCACTCTTCATCAGCAGCCCCCATAAGCCCTGTAGTAGCATACTCTGTGGAAATATCAGTCATCTTCTCAGCTCCGCCCACAAGCACAACATCACTAAGCCCTGCCATGATTGAAGACACACCCTCTCTAAGCGCAAGACTCCCTGAAGCACACGCACCCTCAACACGCGTCGACGGGATGCTGACACCTACTTGATCTGCCACAAGCGCCCCAAGATGCTCCTGTCCTGAAAACCTTCCTGCACTCATATTCCCGATAAACATAGCATCAATATCCGCAGCACTGATATTAGCATCACTGATAGCCTTGACTCCTGCCTCAAGAGCAATATCCCTAAGTGACTTGGTCCACACTTCCCCGAACTTCGTCAATCCGACACCAATAACTGCAACACGCATATCTACACCTTTAGCAAATTTTGCCCCTGTACTTAGCATAAGTAGGATAACTCACATAAGACTTATTATCAATATACATCTGTGTAGTCTTTGCAAGATTCCTCTTTTCATCAACATTATCACTAACTGTAAACGCAAACGAATCAGACCCTGCGCCCGACCCGTAAGAAGTCACAAGAATCCTCTCACCTGCCTTTGCGACATCAAGAACAGCAGCAAGCCCAAGCACAGCACATCCGGAATAAGTATTCCCTACCTTCTGCACAACAAACCCGCTCTTCATCTTCTCCATAGGCACCCCGAACTTCTTTGCCATACTCAAAGGAAACTTCCCGTTCGGCATATGAAAAACAACATGGTCAAAATCATTGATATCTGCACCCATTTTCTTAAGCAGCCCTTCTGTCCCGTTCTTGACATGCCTGAAATACGCAGGCTCACCTGTAAACCTGCCCCCATGCGACGGGTACTTCGCAAGATTCCTCCTCCAGAAATCCGGTGTATCAGAAGAGAAAGAATAAGTCTCATCAACCTTAGCAATCATCTCATTTTTCTTGTTGCCAACAATAAACGCCGCTCCCCCACCTGCAGCAGAATACTCAAGCGCATTTCCCGGCGCCCCCTGCGCAGTATCAGCACCCACAGCAAGCCCGTACTTAATCATCTTAGAGTCAACAAGCCCCATGACCATCTGGAAACCTGCTGTACCTGCCTTGCACGCAAATTCAAGGTCCGCAGCAGTATAATCATTAGAAGCCCCGATTGCCTCCCCGACAATAGTGGAAGTCGGCTTGACAGCATACGGGTGCGACTCAGACCCAACATAGATCGCCCCGATATCCTTAACATCAATCTTAGCCCTTCGAAGCGCATTCAGCGCAGCATGCACAGAAATCGTGGCAGTATCCTCATCATAATTCGGCACCGCCTTCTCATCAATCAGAAGACCTCTACGTATTGCCTCCCCGTCCTTGCCCCACACCTCAGCAATAGTCTCAACCTTGATGCGAAACCGCGGCACATACGCCCCATACCCGACAATCCCCGTATTCATCTAATTTCACCATTCACAAGCGCCCCAGGCAATGAACCAATTACACTAAAAATCCGGACTTAACTGAAGCAAGATTATATATTGAAAACAAACATTTAAATGCCTGACATGTTCCAGCGCAAAACATCAACAATTGACGATAATGTTTGGCAAATAAACAAGTCGCGACCAACAGGATGGGTTCTGGTATGTCCTATAGGATAAAGCCATATATTTTATATTGTGCGGACATCGTGAATCACATTGAAGTAGAATGCTACATGTAACCGTATTGAAAAGCCCTAAACGACACCGGTGAGTATCTTTATGGTTAATCCGATAATTATTGAATATGTGACATTAATCATCGTGCCTGCGAGGAAAAATAATGAATTTTTACTCATATCTTCTCTACGTGCTATGGCTTTTGCTGCGAATATTAATGCTAGCGCAGTATAAGCATCCAGAAACATAAAAGTAAGTATCAGGATATTTTCACACTTCCCCACCACAAAACCCGTATCTCGTGCATCCTGATCTATATTTTGTATTATGTGTTTTTTTGATATCTTATTCAAAATAAAATTTACTACAATTCCGCTTGTACCGAGTAGTATTACATATCCCAATAGTAAGATAGCAACATCAATCCAGTTTATATTTTCAATCATTTAACATCGCACCTATCTACGTTGACTATACTCCTGTAATGTATAATTTACCTTCCCTTCAATATTTCTAATCTCTTTCCACATTGAACAGTTGAGAGTTTTAGACACCGCTTGTTGAGTAAAAATTCATTATT
>JAFCBW010000177.1 GCA_017610525.1 Candidatus Nanohalarchaeota archaeon
AGGGTGGCGGATCTTCTTGCAAAGAGTATGCCTATGCCTTCCATTTTCAGGTTGCTTAGGTCGTGTGAGAGGGCGCATCTTGTTGTTAGCCAGATCTTGTCTGATCTTTCTAAGTATTCGTATTTGTCAAGGATGCTTTTGTCTATGCCGTATTGTTCTTCAATCTCTTTGAAGAGGTCTTTTTTTTCACGGGTGTTCAGGATTTTCAGGGAGGAGGGTCTATTTTGCATGATGGTTACCTATTCTGATTGTTTTTTGATTTTTGCTATAAAGAATCATTTCACTGGCGTTCTAAGCTTTTTCGTAGCTTTGCTACGAAAAATCCTTCTGAGTCGTTGTCCTGGGGGTATATTCTTGCGCAGTTCTTTACCTGTTCTGCGTATTGCCTGCCCTGCCATTCTTGTATGCCGGGTCTTGTTTTCAGACCATCCAGGGTTATTTTTTCTACTGTGAGACCTTTGACTTTGTCGAGAAGGTTTGTGATTACTTCTTCGTTTTCTTCAGGTGCTAATGTGCATGTGGAGTATACCAGGGTTCCGCCGGGTCTCAGGCAGTGTATGGCGTTTGTTGTTATGTGTTTCTGGAGTCTTGAGAGGCTGTGTATCAGGGGTACGCTCCATCTTGAGAGGACTTTCCAGTCTTTTCTGATTGTGCCTTCTGCTGAGCAGGGGGCGTCTATGAGTATTTTGTCGAATTGTATGTGAGATTTGTTTAGTTTTGGTGCGTCCATTCTTGTTACGATGGTGTTTATTATGCCGCTTTTGTCGAGGTTGTATCTTAGGGCTTTTATGCGCGACATGTTTGAGTCGTTTGCGATTACGAGGCCTGTGTTTTGCATCATCTCTGCAATCTGTGTTGTTTTTGAGCCGGGGGCTGCGCATGTGTCCAGTATTGCCTCGTCTTTTTTAGGGTCAAGTACAAGCGGGGGGATCATGGAGGAGGCTTCCTGTACGTAGAAGTAGCCGAGGAAATGTTCGAGGGTGTTGCCGAGGGCGATGTCTATCTTATTTTCGAGCCAGAAACCATGCGGGGTCCAGGGGATGGGTTTCAGGTTGAAGCCCTGGTCTTTTAGCCTTTTTGTGCATTCGGCTGCGGTGGTTTTAAGTGTGTTTATTCTTATTGCACGTCTCAGGGGGATTTTGCAGTATTTAAGGTAGGTCTTGTTTTCGCGCCCCAATAATGCGTGAGATCGTGCTTTGAAGTCTGAAGGGAGTATTATGTCTTGTTTCATTGAGGTTCACAATTTTTATGTTTTTTTCCGGTAGGTCTATGATGTAGCCTCTGCCCTTGCCGTGACCTGCAAGTGCGCAGTTTATTGCCAGAGTGTTTGCGATTTTTTCTGTACCGTTTGATTCATGGATGTGACCGAAGATGTGGAGGTATGGATTTTTTGCTGATATGAATCTGCGGTATTCCATGGAGCCTGCGCGGGGGACGGACCATGCGCGGTCAAGTATGCCATAGGGCGGGTGGTGGGTTATCAGGATCAGTTTTTCGGAAGGGATTTGCTTTATTGTCTCAAGGGTATTGTCTGCACTGAATGGTATATGGGGACCGATGCATAAAAAATGATAGTCTTTGTGTGTGAATATGCCGTGGCTGTTTACTGTGGTGTATTCGCTTTGGTAATTGAGATTGTGGTCCCAGTTGCCGGGGGTGATGAAGCTTCTTGTTTTTGTTGCGTCCAGCTCTTTGAAAAAGTTATAGGCGAAGTTGTTGTCTAAGAAGTCGCCGGCGTTGATGAATACATCTATGTCTTCAGTTTCGATTGTCTTTAGAATGTTGTCGCGCAGGGTTATATCTTTGTGTATGTCGGATGTGCATAGCAGTTTCATGTTATATACAGGACGGTGGTAGTTATAAAAACATATGTGTTTTTATTTCAGGGCGTTTATTGCCTGTAGCTGCTTGCGCAGTTTTATTATGGATCGTTCGACGATGTCTACACTTTTTGCGCCGGTACATACTATTTTTCCGGAATTGAATATCAGAAAGACTACTTTAGGGTCACCGAGACGGTAGACAAGACCGGGGAACTGCTCGGGTTCATATTCGCATTCGCCCAGTTCAAATACTATTTTGTTTAGGTCAAGCTTGTCTTTCAGGTTGGCTGATGCGACTATGTTTACTATTTCAACGTCGGTTTTACCTTCTACCTTGATTCCAAGGTCCCGGAATGCCTGGACTGTTTTCTGGATTGCTTTTTTTGCGTCATCAAATGATTTGGAGCCAGAGCATATTATTTTGCCTGTTGTGAATATGAGTGTTGATGCTTTAGGGTCTTTTACGCGATAGACAAGACCAGGGAAAGATTCTGGCTCGTATTCTGCCTCGTGCAGGTTTGCTGCAAGCATCTCGAGTGAGAATTTTGTGTGTGTGTTTGCGGATACTACGATGTTTTGTATCTTTATTTCCGCGTCTTCGGAAATATTTTTTTCTGCTGCGTTTTCTGTGTCTTTGGAAATATCTTTTTCTGCTGCGTTTTCTGTGTCTTTGGAAATATCTTTTTCTGCTGCGTTTTCTGTGTCTTTGGAAATATCTTTTTC
>JAFCBW010000003.1 GCA_017610525.1 Candidatus Nanohalarchaeota archaeon
AACAAAAAGAACGTATCAGAAATAGCCAATCTTCTCTCTATAATGCAAAAAAAGGAGCAGACATCCAGAGAAGAAATAGAGAACCTCAACCAGAAAATAAACAAAAAAATAAATGAAATCGCAAACATGGAACATATATATATTAAAGACAACATTAATGGACTGAGACAACCACCATCTAAAGATTCAACAGACACAAATACACACACCATAAGACTCAATCAAAACACTCCACCAGAAAATATATTCTCAAATGAAAACATCAATCAGCAAACACTATACCCAAATACCACACCATTTTACAATCGTGACCTGCGCCTCAACAAACTGGTCCGCCTCATCGACAAAACAGAAGAATCCCTGAACAGCAACAACACAGAAGATGCAAAAACAACATATGACGACTTAGTTTTTGCTTACAATACCATCTGCAAGAAAGTTCCGCAGTCCCAAATTGATGAAATATATCCTCTCATCGAGCAATTGCACAACAAACTAAAAAACGCGCCATCGTAATCAGAGCAAATTGCGAAACATACCCATCTACAACCTAGTTAACGCCACTAATAACAGGACAAAACCAGCCAGTTAATTCTCCATGATATTGCACATCTCTTTTGTCCAATGCCAACACATATAATACTAAAACACGAAATTAAACAAAAAAGATTAATCAAAAGATGAAAACCATGTCCGAAATAAAAATAAAAAAAATAAAAGAAAACATCTGGGAAATACCCCAAACAGGAGACATGCAAGTCCCGGCAAAAATATACGCATCAGACAGACTCATGGAAAAAATCAGACTCGACAAAACAACAGAACAGGTAAGAAACGTAGCATGCCTGAAAGGAATCCAGACCCATTCACTAGCCATGCCCGACGCCCACCAGGGATACGGCTTCTCAATCGGCGGTGTAGCCGCCTTCGACCTTGAAGAAGGCATAATCAGCCCCGGCGGCGTAGGCTACGACATAAACTGCGGCGTCCGCGCAATCACAACAAACCTAAAAGAATCAGACATAAAAGGCAAAGAACAGCAACTCCTAAACATCCTCTACTCAAACATCCCATCTGGTCTCGGAAGCAAAGGACACATAAGAGTAACCAAAGACGAACTGGAAGAGATAATAGAAACCGGCGCAAAATGGGCAATAAAACAAGGCTACGGCACAAAAAAAGACCTCGACCACACAGAAGAATACGGATCACTAAAATCAGACCACGAAACAATCTCAGAACAGGCCAAAAAAAGAGGCATGCCACAAGTCGGCTCACTCGGCTCAGGCAACCACTTCCTCGAATTCCAGAAAGTAGAGAAAATCTACGACGAAAACACCGCAAAATCCTTCGGCATAACCAACACAGGACAGGTAACAATCATGATACACTGCGGCTCACGCGGCCTCGGCCACCAGGTAGCATCAGACTACATAAGAGCAATGGAAAAAGAATATGGCTACAAGCACCTTCCGGACAGGGAACTGATAAACGCACCCATAAACTCCGACCTCGGCCAGAAATACCTGAAAGCCATGAGCGGCGCAGCCAACTACGCATGGGTAAACCGCCAGCTAATCATGCACTGGGTCCGCGAAAGCTTCGCAAAAATATACTCAACAACCCCCGAAGACCTTGAGATGAACCTCATCTACGACGTAGCCCACAACATCGCAAAAATCGAAAAACATGAAATAGACAACAAAACAAAAACAGTCTGCATCCATAGGAAAGGCGCAACACGCTCATTCGGGCCAGAAAGAGAAGAACTCCCCAAAATCTACAAAAAAACAGGCCAGCCTGTAATCATCCCCGGCTCAATGGGCACATCATCCTACATTCTCGTCGGCACAAAAACAGCAGAACAAATCAGCTTCGGCTCAACCGCCCACGGCGCAGGAAGAGTAATGTCAAGATTCAAAGCCCTGAAAACCTTCAAAGGCGAACGAGTAAAACAAGACCTTGCAAAAGCAGGTATAGCAGTAAAAAGCGCATCGTGGAAAGGCCTTGCAGAAGAAGCGCCAGGAGTCTACAAAGACATAGACGAAGTAGTAAAAGTAAGCAACGATTTGGGCATAGGAAACCCCGTAGCAAAAGTAAAACCATTAGGCGTAATAAAAGGATGACTTTATCCGAAAATATCCCAAAACAACCCTTACCATTAATCAAACACCCCTTATTCACACACCACCCAACAAAAATTCCAAAACCCCCACAAAACCTTTATAAATCTAATGCCCCATAAAGAAAGATGTTACCAATACTTACCACAAACATCACCAACAGATTGGCAAAAACATTGCTCAGAGTTCTAATTTTTTAAAAAAAAAGAGAACCAGCAAAACCTCACAGAACCTGTAAGGTTTTAAAAAAACAAATATCAAAATCCATTGTCTTAAAAGATAACCGGATTCTGCAACAAACCACATAATACAACAACTCACGTACAGCAAAACATGAACCAAAAACCGCAAACATCAAAGACTGTACAAAAAAAGGCGCCACTAAGCAATCCCGCTCATGCGCCGCACAAGGTGTAAAAAAATGGCAACAATACGTCATCCAAGACGAGGCTCAATGGCCTACGCTCCGCGAAAACGCGCAAAACGAATATACCCTAGGGTAAACTCAATACCAGTCAAAACAGGCGAACCAAAACCCATCGGCTTCGCAGGCTACAAAGTAGGTATGACACAAACCACAATGATTGATGACCGCAAAGAAAGCCCCACACACAATCAGGAAATTGTAATACCCGTAACTATTCTCGAAACACCGCCACTCAAAGTAGCAGGCATAAGAGCATACACAGACACACCTTACGGTGAAAAAGTTCTGAAAGAAATCTGGCAGGACAAACCAGACAAAGAACTCGAGCGAAAAATAAATCTCCCAAAAAAGAACCACCAGCAAGACGCACTCGACAAACTCGAAAACGTATCAAAATACACACTCATAGTACACACAACACCAAAAATCGCAGGGCTAAGCAAAAAAAAGCCAGAACTGTTTGAAATAGGCATAAGCGGAAAAACCGAAGACACACTCAAATACGCAAAAGAAATACTCACAAAAGACATAACCGTAAAAGACGTATTCAAAGACGGCGAACTCGCAGACACAATCGCAATAACCAAAGGTTATGGCTTCCAGGGCTCAGTAAAACGATTCGGCGTAAAGCTCCTTGCCAAGAAATCCCAGAAAGTCATAAGAAAAGCAGGCAATCTCGGTCCATGGCACCCCCACAAAACAAGAAGAACCGTACCACAGATGGGACAGATGGGCTTCCACAAAAGAACCCAGTTCAACCAGCGCATCCTGAAAATAAGCGACGGCGCAAAAGACATAAACAAAGACGGCTGGAAAAACTACGGGATCATAAAAACAAACTACATACTAATAAAAGGCTCAGTACAGGGCCCGGCAAAACGCCTGATTCGCCTAAGACCGGCATACAGGCCAAAAAACAACCCCGGCGAACCGGAAATCACAAACATAACACTATAGGTAATACACTATGAAAACACAAATCATCTCACTTGACGGCAAACCCCAGGGAACAATAGAACTCCCTCCGCAATTCAGTGAAGAACACAGGCCAGACATAATAAAAAGAGCATTTTACTCAATCCAGAACAACAAAAGACAACCATACGGCACAGACCCACTGGCAGGCCTCAAAACATCCGCACAATTCATCGGCAGAAGAAGAGCATACGGCTCACACCAGAACCGCGCAATGCACCGGACAAAAAGAATAAGAACCGGTTCCGGCTACCTGACCGGCAGAGCAAGAGAAGTCCCGCAGGCAGTAAAAGGCCGAAGAGCCCACCCCCCAAAAGCAGAAAAGAACTGGACACAAAAAATAAACGACAAAGAACGCCTCCTAGCCATCCGAACAGGCATAACCGCAACAGCAGACTCGGAACTCGTCAAAAAAAGAAACCACCAACTCGGCGACATAAAACTCCCTATAATAATCGACGATAAAATCAACACATTAAAAAAGACAAAAGACGTAAAAGACATACTCGAAAAACTCGGCCTTAAACCAGAGCTGGAACGCACAGAACAAAAAAAGATCCGCGCAGGCGTCGGCAAAACACGTACAAGAAAATACAAAAAAAAGGTCGGTCCTCTGATAGTCACATCCGGTGAAACAACACTCAAAAACACAGCAAAAAACATACCCGGTATAAGCATAGCACCAGTAAACTCACTCAACACAGAACTGCTCGCACCAGGCGCAGAACCCGGCCGCCTGACAATCTGGACAAAATCCGCAATAGAAACATTAAAAAAAGAAAAACTATACTTACAATAGATGATAAAAAATGACAGACAAAAAAGAACAGGACAAAGAACCTAAAACCACAACATCACACGAAACAGAACCAGTTAAATCCAAAAAGACACCACAAAAGAAAGAGACAGACAACACCCAGGCAAAAAAGACACCGACCAAACTAAAAGAAAAAAAACCAGAACCAAAACAAGACCAAAAAGAAACACTAAAAGGCAACTGGGACATCCTGAAATTCCCCCATCTCAGCGAAAAATCAATCGCAAACATCGAACTCCAGAACAAAATAGTATTCATAGTAAAATCATCATCAAAAAGAACAGAAATAAAAAAAGCAGTCGAAACCATGTTCGGCGTAAAAGTAGAAAAAGTAAACATGCTAACAACCACAAAGGGCGACAAAAAAGCACTGGTAAGACTAAAGCCAGACTACTCAGCCCTTGACATCGCAACACGACTAGGCATGATGTAATAACAGTAATAATAACAACATTAAGTGATACATTATGGGAAAACGAATAATCGCCCAGAGAAGAGGAAGAGGCTCAACCCTGTACAGGGCAAACAGCCACCGTTCTCTTACTCAGGTAAAATACAGCAAAAGGCTCGACACAAACACAGAAGCCACGATAATAGACATACTAAATGACCCTGGAAGAAACGCACCGGTAGCAAAAATAAAATTCAAAGACAACACAACCTCCCACGCACTAATATCCGAATGCTCAAGAACAAAAGACACAATAACCATCGGCAAAGACGCAAAAATAGAACCAGGCAACATCCTACCAATCGGTAAAATCCCGGAAGGAACGCCAATATTCAATATAGAGACAAGACCAAACGACGGCGGAAAACTCGTCCGCTCAAGCGGCACCTACGCAACAGTCTCATCACACGACGCAAGCAAAACAGTAATAAAACTTCCCTCAAAACAATTTAAAGCACTCAACCCTGACTGCAGGGCAACAATAGGTATAACCGCAGGCGGAGAACTAAAATCAAAACCATTCCTCAAAGCGGGCACAAAATGGCACATCATGCACAAAAGAGGCAAACTCTACCCAAGAACATCTGCAAGAGCAATGAATGCAGTCGACCACAAATTCGGCGGATCAAACCTAGGCGTCGCAAAAACAGTATCACGCAACGCACCACCCGGTCGTAAAGTAGGTACAATCGCCTCAAAACGCACAGGCAAAAAAAGATAAAAAATTAAGGTGTAAAAATGGTAAAAAGAAAACACAAAACCACAGCACATGAAATCAAGGAATTCAAATTCCATGGACTTACATTTGAACAGGTCGCCGAACTAAAACTCGACGAATTCATAAAACTCATCCCATCCCGCGAAAGAAGATCAATAAACCGCGGCTTCACAGAAATAGAAAAGAAACTCATAAAAAAAGCAGAAAAATCAAAACCAAATGATTTCATAAAAACCCACGCCCGCGACGCAGTAATCCTACCCGGATTTGTAGGTAAAAGATTCGGCATCCACAACGGCAAAGAATTCGTCGCCGTAGACATCACAGAAGAGATGATTGGTCATCGTCTTGGCGAATTCGCACAGACAAGAAAATCCGTAAAACACACAGGACCCGGCATGGGCGCAACAAGATCAAGCAAATTCGTACCACTCAAATAAAAAAGTAAGTGACATAATATGTATCCTCTAAAAACCGACCCGAAAAAACAAGCTAAAGTATGTGCAAGACACCAGCGCATCTCAAAAAAGCACACAACCGAAATTGGTCGCTTCATAAAAGGCATGAAAGTCGAAAACGCAAAAACATACCTCAGCGAGGTACTAAAGAAAAAAAAAGCAATCCCATACACAAAATACAACACAAATCTTGGCCACAAAAAGGGCATGGGTCCGGGCAGATACCCCTTACTCGCCACACAGAAAATGCTCGAACTCTTAAACAGCGCCCAGAAAAACGCAGAATACATTGGTCTTGACACAAAAACACTCATAATCACAAACGTCTGGGCAGCAAAAGGCAGTTCATACCAACGCCCCCGCCGCACACGATTCAGCGGTCAGGAAATAAAAAGCACAAACATCTCACTAATAGTAGAAGAAGGTAAACCACATGATTGAACGCAAATTCATAGAAAAAGGCACCCAAAAATCCGAAATGGAAAAATACCTGAACAAAACACTCGAAAGAGCAGACTATAGCCATTCAGACATAAAAAGAACACCCCTCAACACAAGAATAGTAATCTACGCTGGCAGGCCAGGTGTAGTCATAGGTCATGCCGGATCAAAAATCAACGAAATGACAAACGACCTAAAACACAAATTCAACATAGACAACCCTCAAATAGAAGTCAAATCAGTCACACACCCATACCTTGACGCAAAAGTAGTCGCAAAACAAATCGTATCAAGCCTTGAACGCGGCACAAAGCACCGCCAAATAGTCAACATCATGCTCAAAAAAATAATAGAGGCCGGCGCAATCGGCGCAGAAATCACCGTCTCCGGGAAAATAACCGGTTCACGATCACGCACAGAAAAATTCATGCTCGGCTACCTAAAGAAATGCGGCAACACCGCAGACGTCCACACCCAGACCGAAATAGAAACAGCAACATTAAAAGCAGGTACAATCGGCATCAAAGTCAAACTGATGAGCACAATGCCATCTGTCCTCTCAATAGAAAAAAGAATCCTTGAAACAGCAAAAGAAAAAGAAGACGAAGAAAAAGCCAAAAAAGCTGAACCATCAAAAGAAGACAAAGACAAGCAGGAAACAGAACCAAAACAAAAACCAGAACCCGTAAAAGAAAAAGAAGAAAAGCCAAAAAAAGAACCTGAACAAAAAGAAGAAGAAGCAAAACCAGAAACAAAAGAAAAACCTGCAAAAAAAGATGATCCAGCCAAAAAACAAAAAACCGAAAAGAAAGACAAAACCAAAAACGCAACCCCCGAAGAAAAAGAAGAAAAGAAAAAAACAGCACCCAAAACAGAAGAACCAAAAAAATAAATAATATTCACGTGATACCATGGCAATAATCCGTTTCAAGGCAATGAAAAACATGAAACAAAAAGACCTTGATAAAAAAGAAGATGACCTGCGCCTCGAACTCGCAAAAGAAAAAGGCA
Organism: Candidatus Nanohalarchaeota archaeon; assembly: GCA_017610525.1. Taxonomy (GTDB): domain Archaea; phylum EX4484-52; class EX4484-52; order EX4484-52; family B79-G9; genus B79-G9. Next base: position 7,422 of record JAFCBW010000003.1, read on the forward strand.
AGATACACATCGGAAGCGTCCCGGAAAACACAGGGAGACTAAAACAGATAAAAAAAACCCTTGCAAGAATACTCACACTAAAAAACCAAAACAAGCCAAAAACAAATAAAACAGTGAAAAAGAAAAAAGGAGTGAAAAATTAAATGCAAGACACATGTCCCAAATGCGGACTGCCAACCGAGCTATGCGTGTGTGAAACCATCTCAAAAGAAGCACAGAAAATTAAAATATACACAATAAAAAAGCGATTCGGAAAACTATCAACAGTCATCCGTGGCTTAGACGAAAAAACCATAGACCTGAGAAAACTAACAACAACACTCAAATCGCACCTCGCATGCGGCGGAACATCAAAAGACGGAAAAATCGAATTGCAGGGAAACCACATCTCAAAGGTCAAAGAACTATTGATCAAAGAAGGTTTCAGCGAATCCATGATTGAATAAAAACCCACATGATGATAACTGTGCCAACAGATCCAAAAAACATCACAAGACACGAACTGATTGGTCTAAAAACAACAGTATTGACATCAAAAGACCCAAACATGCAAAATCTGACAGGCACAATAACCAACGAGACACAAAAGACACTAACCATAAAAACCGAAAAAAAAACAATAACAACCGCAAAAAAAGACAACACATACAAAATAACACTCAAAGACAAAACACAACTAAAGATCAACGGCAAACTCCTATACGGACGCCCCGAAGACAGGATAAAGAAAAAAACAAAAAACAAATGGAAAATGGTGTAAAAACATGAAAATAAAAAACATCGGAATCCCAACAAAAAACAAGCCAAAAGAAGAATGCAGCGACAAGAACTGTCCCTTTCACGGCAGCCTCAAAGTAAGAGGAAGAACCTTCCTGGGCACAATAATATCAGATAAGACAGATTCAAGCGTCACAGTAAGCTGGTCATACACAACAACAATCCCAAAATACGAACGCTTAATGCGCAACAACTCAAAAGTCACAGCACACATCCCACCATGCATCCATGCAAAAAAAGGCGACAAAGTACTAATCTCAGAATGCAGACCCCTAAGCAAAAAGAAATCATTCGTAGTCATCGAAAAAACAGAATAATCCCGTGATAACAGTGAAAGCAATATCAACTAAAACCACAAAAGGCGTCAGAATCGGCACACGCCTAAAATGCATAGACAACACAGGCGCAAAAGAACTTGAAGTGATCTCCGTCAGGGGCTTCAAAGGCACACGCCGCAGAACCCCACAAGCTGGCGTCGGTCAGGTAGTAATATGCGCAGTCAAAAAAGGCAACCAGAAAATAATGCACGAAATAGTCAAAGCAGCAATCGTACGCCAGAAAATGCCATACCGCCGCCCGAACGGCACACACATCAAATTTAACGACAACGCAGCAATACTCCTCGACGACAAACTCGACCCCCGCGGCAAAGACATCAAAGGCGTCGTAGCAAAAGAAGCAGTCGAGCGATTCACAACAATCGGGAAAATCTCAAAAATAATAATATAATGTGACAACAATGAAAGCCAGATACTCAACCGCATGGAAAAGCAGCACAAAACCAAACAAACAGCGAAAATACGCACACAACGCACCGCTGCACATCAAAAACAAATTCCTCTCATGCAGCATAACAAAATCCCTGAAAAATGAACACAACACAAAACACATAAGAGTAAAAACAAAAGACACTGTCAAAATCCTACGCGGCGAACACAAAGGCAAAACCGGCGAGATAACAAAAGTCAACATAAAAGACGCAACAGTACACATAAAAGACATTACAAGAAAAAAAGTAAACGGTCAGGACGCACACATCCCCATAAAACCATCCAACATCCAGATAATAGAACTTGACCTAAAAGACGAGAAACGCCTCAAAACCCTGAGAAAGAAAAAACAAAAAAAAGAAACCATAGAACCAAAGAAAGAAAAAACAGAAACAAAAAAATAATCACCGTGTGCTTGAGCGAAGCGAAACACACTTAATCGCCAGCCTTTTACAAGGCTGAAAAAGAACAAAAAAAGACAACTGAAAAACCAAAAGACAAAACAGAAACAAAAAAATAATCATCATGCGCTTGAACGAAGCGAACAAATAAACAACAAAACAGGTAAGTGACCTAAACCGAAGGTTTACAGTCGCTCTAATGATCAACCTTTTACAAGGTTGAGACAATACAAAAAAAGAATAACTGACAAAGAGTTGAAAAACATGCACTTAAAAAGACTGGCAGCACCAAAACACTTCCCCATAAGAAAAAAAGAATACAAATTCACAACAAACCCCAAAGCAGGACCCCACCCAAAAAAACAGTGCATTCCGCTCCAGATAATACTAAGAGACATCCTAAAAGTAGCAGGAACTGCCAAAGAAGCAAAAAAAATACTCACAAACAAAGACGTCCTCGTAGACGAAAGAGCCCGAAAAGACCTCAAATACCCGGTAGGCCTCATGGACGTAATCACAATCCCAAAAACAAAAAAATACTACCGCATGATCCCAAAAAAAGGCAAGCTAACCCTCATAGAAATACCAAAAGAAAAATCAACAACAAAACTATGCAAAATCACAGGCAAAACAACAACAAAAAAGAACATTGTCCAGCTAAACCTCCACGACTCAAGAAACATACTAATAAAAAACGAAAAAGATGCTAAACCCTACAAAGTCGGCGACACCATCGAGATAACCCTGCCCGACCAGCAGATAAAAAAGCACCTAAAACTCGAAAAAGGTAACATCGGCCTCATAATCCACGGAAAGCACGAGGGAGAAAACGGGAAAATAAAAGAAATAAAAAAAATCATGGGTCTCCAGAAAAACAAAGCAACAATCACAGCAACAAAAAAAGACATAGAGACCCTCAAAGACTACATATTCGTAATAGGAAAAGACAAGCCAGAAGTAACAATAGAGTGATTCAGATGCCGGACAAAAACCCGATGACAGTAATAAATACAAGCAAAGTAACCCTGAGTATCTCCACAGGAGAACCCGGCGAAAGCGTAGAAAAAGCATACACCCTGGCAGAAAGACTCACCGGTCAGAAACCGGTACGAACCCTTGCCTCAAGAAAAGCACGCACATTTCGTATCAGGCGCGGTCTCCCAACCGGCGTAAAAGTCACGATGAGAAAAGAAAAAGGAATACAATTCCTAAAAAAAATCCTCCCCGGCATAGGCAACCGCATAAGCCCCTACAACTTCGACAACAACGGCAACTTCAGCTTCGGCATCAAAGAATACCTATCCATTCCCGGCCAAAAATACGACCCAAAACTCGGGATGATCGGCATGAACATAAACATCACACTCGAAAGACCGGGCTACAGGATAAAAAGACGCAAAATCAAAAAAGCAAAAACCTCAAAATCTCACAGGATAACAAAAGAAGAAGCAATAGAATACGCAAAAAACAACCTCAAAATACAAGTGATGTGATACAATGGGCGACTACAAAAAAACCATGAAAACAATAAAATCAAAATCCAAACTACTAAGATTCAAAAAAAACAACACCCCAAAAAAAAGAGAGCATGGACTGTCACAAGCAGTATGCAGGATATGCGGCAAAAGAGGAATGGGAGTAATACAGAAATACAACCTGAACTACTGCAGGCGATGCTTCAGGGAATACGCAAAAAGCATAGGATTCAAAAAATACAACTAAAACAATAATCAAACAAAAATGAAAAAAACAAGGTGTACAAAAATGATGCATGACCCCCTCTCAGACGCGCTATCCACAATCAAGAATGCAGAAAAAGCAGGCAAGCAGGAATGCACAGTAAAACACATCTCAAACCTGCTAAGAGATACACTAAAAATAATAAAGCAAAATGGATACATCGGCGACTACAACGAAATCGAAGACAACAAAGGCAACCAAATAAAAATAAAACTGATTGGCAAAATAAACGACTGCAGAACAATAGTGCCCAGACAGCCCATAAAAAAACACGAATATGAAAAATGGGAAAAAAGAACCCTTCCCGCAGCCGGCGTCGGCACACTGATCATCTCAACACCGGAAGGCACAAAAAGCCACCGCGAAACAAGAGACCGGATCGGCGGAATACTAATAGCATATATATACTAAATACAAATCAACGGTGACCCAGATGAAAACAGCCATAACAATACCCGAAAACGTCAAAATCAAAAAAGAAGACACGATAATAACAGCAGAAGGCCCGAACGCCACAATCAAAAAATCTTTCACACACTCGCGCATCACAATCACACAAAAAGACAACATCATAAAAATAAAAACAGACTCTACCCAAAAAAAAGACAAAGCCACATTGGGCACATGGACTGCACACCTGAAGAATATGCTCAAAGGCGCAGAAAAAGACTACGAATACCAGCTCAAAATACTCTACACACACTTCCCGATGACACTAAAACAGGACGCAGACACAATCATAATCACAAACTTCATGGGCGAGAAAGGCACAAGAAAAGCACATATAAAAGACAACGTAAAAGTTAACCTCGGAAAAGAAGAGATAACCATCACCGGCCCATCAAAAGAAAACGTAGGTCAGACCGCCGCAAACCTTGAACAGGCATGCAGGCTGAAAAATAAAGACACCAGAATATACCAGGACGGCATCTACATCACAAAAAAAGGATAAAACAGATGATAAAAATGACAAGCACCATAATCGACCTGCTCAAAAAGCGCGAGCAAATCAAGAAAAAAAAGCCGAACTTCATAAGAACAGACGCAGGCAGCGTAAAGAGGCTGCAAAAAAAATGGAGGCGTCCAAAAGGTCGCGACAACAAAATCAGGAGACGCCTAAAAGGTTCTCTTGCAAGCCCAAGCTACAGCTCACCAAAAAAAGTAAAAGGCATGCACCCCAACGGCCTTATTGAAATACTTACATCAAACCTAAACGACCTAGACAACCTTGACAGCACAAAACACACAATCCGCATCAGGGGCACAGTCGGTAACAAAAAGAAAAGGACCATCATAAAAAAAGCAAAAGAACTCAAACTTCACATCCTCAACCCAAGAATAAAACTAAAAACAAAACCAACAAAGGAAAAGAAAGATAAAAAGAAAGAAACAGAAACCAAAAAGAAACCAGAAGAAACAAAAGAGCAGAAAACAACCAGCAAAGAACCTGAAAAAGAGACACCCGCAAAAAAAGAACCAAAACAACCCACAAAAAAAGCATCACAACCAGCAAAAGAAACAAAAAAAAATGAAAAACAACCAAAAACAGTCAAAAAAAACACAAAACAAACACCCACAAAAACAAAGACAACACCCAAGCCAAAACCAGCAAAAAAACAGGCAGGCAAGAGCTCAATCAAAAAATGATATGATAACATGACATCAATAGCATTTTTACACATGGGAAAGAACCATTGCCCGCGTTGCGGAACAATCGGCGACAAAAAAAAAGAAAGCCAGATAGAATACCTACACTGCCCGTTCTGCGACACAGAATACACAAATGAAATCATACTGAAACTCGGAGAAAAAGAATTCAGCATCGACAACAACTAAAAAATGAACAGACCGTGATTTACATGAACGTAAGAAGCCAACGAAACATTGCAAAAAACATCCTGAAAGTAGGCAGAAATAAAGTCTGGATTGACCCGGAAAAGATAGGCGAAATTCAGGAATCCATAACAAAAAATGACATCCGAAAACACATAAGCGAAGGCTCAATCACCGCAAGGCCGACCATAGGCACAAGCACCGCAAGATCAAAACAAATAAAACTGCAGAAAAAAAAAGGCCAGCTGACAGGACAAGGTAAAAGAAGAGGAACAAAAAACGCACGAATACCCTCAAAAAGAATATGGATCACAAAAATCCGCTCACTAAGAAAAGAACTAAACAACCTGAAATCAAAAGACAAAATTAAAAAAAGCGAATACAGACACCTCTACCTAAAATCAAGCTCTGGTGTCTTCAAAGACAAATCATCCCTTCATCTTTACATAAAAAAAATGAGACAATAATCATAAAACATACAACGTGACAACAATGGACGCAAGATACAAACTCAACTTCAAAAAACGAAGAAGCGGCAAGACAAACTACAAAAAAAGGTACAGCCTACTGCTCTCAAAAGAGCCCCGCATAGTCATAAGAATCACAAACAAACAGATAATAATACAAACAGTCAAATACAACGAAAAAGGAGACGAAACCATAGCACAAGCCACCTCAAACGAACTAAAATCATACGGTTGGGCACAAGCACAAAAAAACACCCCCTCAGCATACCTCACAGGCCTGCTCTGCGCAAAAAGATCCCTGGACAAAAAAATAAAAACCGCAATCATTGACTTCGGACTCCACACCACCCACACAAAAGGTCGCATCTTCGCAGCAGTAAAAGGCATCATTGACGGCGGCATAACCATAGCGCACGACACAGAAAAAGACATATTTCCGGACGAAAAAAGAATCACAGGCACACACCTGAAAAAAGACAGCACAAAAGAATTCGAAAAAGTAAAAGAAAACATCCTAAAAATGAAAAAAGAAAAAGACACAAAACCAAAAGCAGCCAAAAAAACAACCGCAAAACCACCAAAAAAAGAAACCAAAAAAAAATAATCAAAGCAAACCAGTGACCTAAAGCGATAGTAAAGCAACACATGTGTGCGCTTGAACGAAGTGAAACGCACTTAATGATTAACCTTTTATAAGGTTGAAACAAAAAAAAGTAAGTGAAAAACATGAGATACGAAAAGGAAACTAAACCCTGGACCCCGAAAACAAGCCTTGGCAAAAAAGTGATGAGCGGGGAAATAACATCAATAGAAGAAATATTCAAAAAGAACTACGTAATAAAAGAATCCGAAATCATAGACTACCTCGTACCAAATATCGAAGACGAGATAATATTCATCGGTGGAATGCCGGGCAAAGGCGGCGGTAAAAAAAGAACACCATTAAGAATCACAACACGCATGCACCAATCAGGCAGAAAAAGAACACTGCACGCACTCGTCGCAGTAGGCAACAAAGACGGTCTGGTAGGCATCGGCTACGCCACAGGAAAAGACGCGCTAAGCGCAATCACAAAAGCAACAACACAGGCAAAACTCAAGATCATCCCAATAAGGCGTGGCTGCGGTTCATGGGAATGTGAATGCAGAGGCGCACACTCAATCCCATTCAAAACACAGGGAAAAGTAGGCTCCGTAAAAGTACGCTTAATACCTGCCCCTCGCGGCATTGAACTATGCGTAGCACCAGAAATCAAAAAAATAATCCGGCTTGCAGGCATCCGCGACCTGTGGACAAAATCAATGGGACAGACAGACACACGAATAAACTTCGTAATGGCAAACTTCAATGCACTAAAAAATCTTAACAAACTAAAAACAACCCCGGAATCAATAAAAACAACAGGTATGACCGAAGGTCCAAACAAGGCAGTAACCAGACCAGAACCAGCAAAAGAAGAATCAGAACCAAAAGAAACCTCGGAACCTGAAAAACAATCAAAAGAAAAAGAAACACCTAAAGACACCAAAAAAGAAGAAGAAGAAAAAACAAAAAAGCAAGATACTAAAACTGACACCAAAAAAGAAGAAAAAGATACAACAAAAAAAGAAGATACTAAACCTGAAACAAAAAAAGAACAAAAAGAAACAGCAAAAACAAAAAAACAGGAAGACAAACCAACAAAAGAAACAAAAAAAGAATAATATATTAAATTCCAATAAAAAATAAAAGGTAACAAAAATGTACGCAGTAATAAGAATAAGAGGAACAGCAAACATCACAAAAGAAGTACGAGACACAATGCACATGCTGCGCCTAAACAAGCCCAATCATTGTATAGTCATCCCCGAAACAGACACAAACAAAGGCATGCTCAAAAGAACAAAAGACTACATTACATGGGGCGAGATAGACCAAAAAACCCTCGAAGAACTTATTGCCAAACGCGCAAAAATATCCTCAACAAAAAAACCAGACCCAAAAAACCTAAAAACAATAACAGAACAAATCAAAAAAGGACAGATAAAAGAATCCGGCATCAAACCAGTATTCCAACTATCACCCCCAAGAAAAGGCTTCGAAAGAAAAGGAATAAAAAAGACATTCAACCAGGGCGGCGCACTCGGTTACCGCAAAGACAAAATAAACGCACTCATCCTGAAAATGCTATAATAACTCATACTCAAGTGATACAATGACCACAAATAAAAAAAGTAAATGCAACAAACTCCGCGGCTCAAGAACCCACGGCTGGGGCAGCCCGAAAAAACACCGGGGCGCAGGCTCAAGAGGTGGAGTAGGAAACGCAGGCGCAGGCAAAAAAGGCCAGCAGAACATGACAACAATACACAAGAAAGGCACCCGCATAGGAAACCACGGATTCAAAAGACCGCCCGCAACCATAAATAATCCAAACACAATCAACTTAGACGACCTGGAAAAACACATAAACATATACATCACAAAAGGATGCGCAAAACAAACCAAAGACATAACAGAAATCAACGCAGCCAAACTCGGTTACGACAAAATACTTGCAAGAGGAAACCCCTCACTCAAACTAAAAATAACAGCAAAAGAATTCTCCAAAAGCGCAGAAGAAAAAATAAAAAAAGCAGGTGGAGAAGCAATAACAACAACCAGACAAAAAGAGACGCAGGACAAAAAAGAGCCACCAAAAAAATAACAACATAAACACTCTAACAAGACATCGTGAACAAAATGGATTACGAAGCACTGCTCCAGAAATTACCTGGCATCCAGAAACCAGTAAAAAGACAGACATTCAACCAGAAACTAAAATGGACTGGCATCATTCTACTATCATACTTCCTACTCTCAGACACATTCCTTCTGGGCGTAAGCCCTGAAAGAATGGCATACTTTGAACAGCTTGCAGCACTCATGGGCGCAAGCATGGGCTCAATAATAACCCTCGGCATCGGCCCCATAGTATCCGCAAGCATCATACTCCAACTACTCGTAGGCGCAAAAGTAATTGACTGGGACCTGAGTAGCCATCATGGCAGAGTAATGTTCCAGGGCACCCAGAAAATACTCGCATTCTCATTCGCATTCATAGAAGCCGCAGCATACACAATGTTCGGCGCAATCGACCCCATAGTCCACACAACAGCAATGATGCTATTCGTAATCGTACAACTGACACTCGGCGGATGGCTCATAATCTTCATGGACGAGGTAGTCTCAAAATGGGGCTTCGGCTCAGGCGTCTCACTATTCATCGCAGCAGGCGTAAGCAAGCAGATACTAATAAGAAGCTTCAGCCTGCTAAGCACCAACACTCCCGGCAAACTCGACGGCATAATTCCCGGCATGTTTCAGGAACTAGTAACCGGCACACCTACACTCCAAAGCCTCTTGCCCTATCTCCTGCCAATAATCTCAACAGTATCAGTATTCATCCTCGTAGTCTACGCCCAGTCCATGCGCGTAGAAATCCCACTGGCCTTTGGATCCATTAGAGGTTTCGGAAGAAAATGGCCGCTAAAATTCATCTACACAAACGTAATGCCTGTAATATTAACATCAGCAATCCTCATAAACATGCAGGTCTGGGGCAAGATGCTATCAGACCGCGGCTTCGCAATACTTGGCGTTTTCAATGAGAACGGCAACCCTACAAACGGATTAATGTACTTCCTCAGCCCGCCAAACTCATTTGCAATAAACATGCTCTCTTTAAGCATCCTTCTAAGCGTAATGCTTGGAATAATCATTGCATACGCAATATTCAAAGAAAGAGAATACCTGATAATAGCTGTAACAACAGCAATCGGCATGCTCCTGGGAATATACATGATAAACGCATACTCCACACTCCCGACATTAATGGACATAATACGCATAATCACATACGTATCATTCTACATGTTCGGCTGCGCAGTATTCTCAATGTTCTGGGTAAGCACATCCAACATGGACCCAAAAAGCGTCGCAAAACAGATACAATCATCAGGCATGCAGATACCGGGCTTCAGGCGCGATCCTCGCGTAATTGAGCGCGTACTCGGCCGATACATCCCACCCTTGGCAGTCCTCGGCGGCGCATTCGTAGGCTTCCTCTCCGCATTCGCAGACTTTTCAGGCTCAATCGTAAGAGGCACAGGTCTCCTGTTAACAGTAATGATAATCTACCAACTCTACGAGCAGCTTGCAACCCAGCATCTTGAAGACATGCACCCCATGCTAAGGCAATTCATGCAAAAAACATAGAAAACCACTTTAAAAGATTGGAGGAGACATAATGCAAATACTATTCAACACCATAGAAACCCTCGGCGCACCCCTGATAGCAATGGGACCAATATACGCAATAGCAACAATATCAATATTCATATCATTCCTGCTCTCAATCTCATACAAACTCCTCGTAAACCAGAATAAAGTCAAATACATCCGCACTGAACTAAAAGAACTAAAAACAAAAATGAACGCCGCAAAAAAGAAAGGCAAAGAAAAAGAACTAAAAACACTATTCGACAAAAGCCTGAAACTGAACAACCAGCAACTGATGCTAAACATGAAGCCATTAATGACATCAATGATACTCATAAGCCTATTCCTCCCATGGCTCAGCCACGCCTACGGCGACATAAACACAAAACTAGAAGACAACAAAGGCATATATGAATACAAAGACATAACAGAAAGCTTCACAATCGCACAAAACACAGAAGCAACAATCACATTCGAAAACCCTGACATTGGCACCATGAAAGAAGGCGCCGAAATAAACATAGGAGAACGCACACATATCATAGAGATCAAGAAAAAAGACGAAAAAATAAACAAAGTAATATTCAAAGGCTTCCGAGCAAACCTCCCATTCACACTCCCAATCTTCAACAAGGACACAGTAGGATGGCTCGGCCTGTACATAATAATCTCAATGCCCACAACATTTTTATTCAGAAAAATCCTAAACGTACAATAACACACAAAACATTTATAAAAATATCAACCAAGAAGCATAGAAGATAACAAAAGACAAAAAGGATGATAGACATGAAACAGATATTTGAAACAAACTCAGTAAAAAGAATAGCAACAAGAACACCTGGCGCAAAACTGGTCTACAACTACCGCAAAAAAAAGGTCAGACAAGCCACCTGCTCAAACTGCAACGCAAAACTAAACGGTATTCCAAGACTACGACAGTTCCAGATAAACAAACTCCCGAAAACCAAAAAAAGACCAGAGCGCCCCTACAGCGGAGTCCTCTGCGCAAAATGCTTAGAAGAAGCAATAAAAGAAAAACTAGAATAATGGTGACACAAATGACAGCAATTGAAATCGGCCGCGTATGCGTAAAAACAAGAGGAAGAAACGCAGGCAAATACTGCATCATTACAGATGTAACAGACGACAACTACGTAACCATAACAGGTCCGAAAACCCTGAACAAGATCAAAACAAAAAGATGCAACATAGACCACCTTGCGCTAACAGACAAAAAACTAGAGATCAAAGACAAGGCAAGCGAAAAAGACATCGAAGAGGCGCTAGAAAGCGCAAACCTGACCGAAACCTTCAAACAAGGATTGAAACTTTAAGACATCCTCTTTCTCTGAGACCTAGCAACGCAAATAATTCAATCTCAACAAATATAAAACTCCTTCTCTCATAAAAAACCCATGAAAGACACACAAAATTCCCCAACAGACACAAACGCAGATACAGAAAACACAGAATACTTAACAAAATCCCGCGCAAAAACAGACCACAAACACGGCTGCCCCCCCGACAAAAGAGACATAGAGACCCACATCAAAAACGGCCTCATAATCCTAGACAAGCCAAAAGGCCCCACCTCCCACCAGGTAGCAGCCTGGGTGCGTGACATTTTCTCACTCAAAAAAGCAGGTCACTCAGGCACCCTCGACCCCGGCGTAACCGGCGTCCTCCCGACACTTCTCGAAAACGCAACAAAAATAATACCTGCCCTGGTCCGCGGCAAAAAAGAATACATCTGCCTCATGCAGATCCACACAGACATCCCGCAAAAACAGATCACTGAAACCGCAAAATCATTCGTTGGAAAAATACAGCAGATGCCACCAGTAAAATCCGCAGTAAAAAGACAACTAAGAACAAGAGAAATCTACACACTCGACATACTCGAGATAGACAAAAGAGACGTCCTCTTCAAATCAGAAGTAGAAGCAGGAACATACATAAGAACCCTCTGCACCGACTTCGGGAAAAAACTAAAAACACAAGCCCACATGCAGGAACTGAGACGCACAATGGCAGGCTCACTCCCCGAATCAAAATCACACACCTTACAGGACATAAAAGACGCCTACGAATTCTACAAAACAGAAAAAAACGAAAAATACCTGAGAGACATAATAAAACCCCTCGAAACAGGAGTGATACACCTCCAAAAAATAATGATCAAAGACTCGGCAATATCCGCAATATGCCACGGCGCCCCCCTCCACATAGGCGGAATCGCAAAATACACAAAAGACATAAAAACAAACGACATAATAGCAATAATAAGCCTCAAAGGCGAACTTGTAGCACTCGCAGAATCAACAATGAACACAACAGAAATACAGGAAAAAGACAAAGGAATCACAGCAAAAATCACAAGAGTAATAATGCCCCAGAACACATACCCAAGAACATGGTAAAAAACAAAGGAGGAATGGACCAAATGACCGTAGACAAAAAACTAATGGAAATTCTTGCATGCCCAAAATGCAAAAAAAACGTAAAAGAACAAAGTATGTTCATAACATGCAGCAAATGCAAACTAGCATACCCCATACTTGACAAAGACATACCAGACATGCTAATAGAAGACGCATGGCCACTGGAAAAAGCAAAAAAAGCAAAATTCAAACACACAATAAAAATCCAGTCAAAGTCATAAGTCACAGGAACACCAGACACCCAAAACCCACAAATCAACCCTTATCCATCCATCAACAGCGTTAACTATATAAAAAAACACCCAAAAGATAGCCCTATGTCGAGGTCGCCTAGCTCGGTATGGCGCCGGTCTTGAACCCTAAAAGCGATCAACGCGCTTTTATAAAAAGCAAACCGGTGTTCGCAAGGACACGGGAGTTCGAATCTCTCCCTCGACGCCAATCTTTACAAACAAAAGACACCATACCCTCCTCTGCTAAAACCACCCATAAACAACATTTGAGAAAAGATAGCGCACATAAAGTCACCAGACCCTCCCATACTCCAAAAACAAACCTCCTATCCACAACACAAAAACAAAATATTCTCTGGAACAACATACACATAAATAGATTTAGATACAAGATAAGAATATATATGAAAGAATATATATGAAAGAATATATATGAAA
>JAFCBW010000178.1 GCA_017610525.1 Candidatus Nanohalarchaeota archaeon
GCTTTTGTTTTTCGCAGATGGATATATATTCAAATGTAAGGGGGTTGTTTTTGTTTATGGTGTAAAATAGAAACCTGTCTTTTTTTTCTTCAATCAATATATTTTGTTTTACCAGATGATTTAGGTGTCTTTTTATTGTCTGGTGGGGTTTTTTGAAGTATTTTTCGAATTCATTGAGGTTTATGTGCATGTCTAAGTTCTTTAGATATATTTCCAGGTAGGTATAATAATTTACCATGAGGTACATCTATGTACTTAGATTTATATGTGTTTTGTTTGTGTGTGGTGTTGGTGATATAGATTGTGATGCTTCAGAAGTTTACATGCGTGGGGTTATGTGAAGATGAGGGGTAAAGTTGTAGTTGATGAACTTGTTTCAGCATGATATGTGTTTTTATTAGAAGTATAGTGGGGCCTCCCGGATTTGAACCGGGGTCCTAAGCTCCCAAAGCTCAAAGGATAACCAAACTACCCTAAGGCCCCCTGTGCTTTTTGTTGTTTGTTTCTTTGTTTTGTTTTTTTGTATAGTTTTAAATGTTTGTCGGTTGATTTTGGTTTTTTGGATGTTTTTTGGCTTATTACTTATGGAATTCAAGCATATCATCGATACACGGGTTGAAATCATGTGCTTCGCCTGTTTTCAGTTCTAGTATGTATTTTGCTCTCTTTCCCGGGTGGTATATTTTCCATGTTCTGGGGTTGGGTGTTAGTGGAAGTATGTTTTTTTTGATTTCAGTTATTTTTTTTTGCCTGTCTATGAATATGATGTCTAATGGATAGCGCATGAAGAGCATCCAGATGCCGTGTCTTGCGCTTATGGGGAATTCCAGGAGCATATTGCCTGTGTTTCTGAACATGAGGCCTCTTGTGAGTGCAGGGACGGATTTTGCGTGCATCGCTGTTATTGTTTTGTCTTTTGTCTTATTTTGGATTTGCATGCTATCACATATTTATTCTTTTATCACAATATATTTGCTATGAAGCTTATTAAGGATATTTTCAAGAAGCGCCCAAAGGATTCAAAGAAGGGGGATTTTGGGAAGCTTCTTGTTGTTGGCGGGAGCAAAATGTATACCGGGGCGCCTGCTCTTTGTGCACTTGCGTCTCTTAATTGCGGGTGTGATCTTACGGTTGTGGCGGCTCCAAAGAGGGCTGCTGATGTTGTCGCATCTTTTTCACCATGTTTGATTACTGTGCCTTTGGATGGGGATTTATTGAATTGTGAGCATGTAGATGCGCTTGGCAGGTTGTCTTTGCGTTCTTCTGCTGTCGTCATTGGTCCCGGGCTGACAACTGAGGGTGTTGTACTTCGGGCTTGCGATGATTTTATGAAAAGATTGAAACTGCCGTGCGTGATTGATGCAGATGCAATTTGCGCCTTTGGGAAGTATAAGTGGAGGGGAGACACAAATCGTTTTATTGTAACTGCGCACAGCCATGAGTTTAGGGAGTTAACTGGTGTTGATATAACTAAGGAGACGGACAAAGTAAAAGAGGTTGAAAAAGCGTCGAGACAATTTGGCGCTGTTATCCTGCTTAAAGGGTATAGGGACATCATCTCTGATGGCAAAAGGACGATTTTGAACAAAACGGGCAATGCGTATATGACTAAGGGTGGGACAGGTGATGTTCTTGCGGGTGTCTGTGGAGCGCTTCTTGCTCGAGGTGTGAGCGCTTTTGACGCTGCAGTTGCAGGGGCATATATTTGTGGGGCTGCAGGGGATGCTGCGGCTGCGGCTCATGGAGAGAGCCTGTTTGCAACAGATGTAATTGATGAAATCAGCAGTATCATTAATGAGAAGTTGTAGTTTTTTTGACGATAAGTATATATGTTGTGAATGCAATAATATTGTTTCTTAGGGTGGGGAGATGAGATAATGCACAAACGTATTCATAAATCTGTTTTTGAGTGTTCTGATTGCGGTATGTCACTTCATGTCAGCGAGAAGCTTTGCGAGTTTTGCGGGGGGTCTTTGAAGGTTGATAAGGTCCGTCATGTTCTCAGGTATAATATTCCGTATATGTCGCTTGTTATTCTTTTGCTTCTGGTGTGTGAGATGGCGCTTCCCCTGAATCATTTGCAGGAGGGTATAATTCATCTTGCAGATGAGTTTATTCTTTTGGTGTTTCTTTTGGATATTGGTCTTGATAAGTGTCTTTACCGCGGGCAGTATCGGCATTTTCTTCGCAGGAGGACTGTTGATATCTTGTTTGTGCTGCCGCTTTTGAAAACATTGAGGTGTTTTGAGGCTGTGCCGTTTATGGGCAGGGCCTTCAAGGGGATGCATGCGATGCAGCATGTGGCGTATGTTGACAGCAGGCTGTTTTTTGATCTTGGGAGGGCAGGGCATATTGCAAAGTATGCGAAGTATGCTTATCCTGCGCTTTTGAGAAAGTAGATTATTGTATTTTAAAGAAGTTTTTTGCGTTTTGTGTTGTGGCTTTGTCTATTTCTTTTGGGTCTAGGTTTTTTATCTCTGCAATCCTTGTTATCACTTTTTCGACGCTTGTC
>JAFCBW010000048.1 GCA_017610525.1 Candidatus Nanohalarchaeota archaeon
ATTTCCTTTGTAACCTCATAGATATCCTTTTGGATTTCCTCCAGATATCTCAATCTCAAGTGATGTGACATTGTGTGTTATTGATTTTCAATATCTTTTGCTGTTTTAAAGTATATATAGCTAACAGGTATAGCATGCCGATAGAATGTTCCTGCGCTGAAGTTTTGTAAGTGTTGTGAA
Organism: Candidatus Nanohalarchaeota archaeon; assembly: GCA_017610525.1. Lineage (GTDB taxonomy): Archaea > EX4484-52 > EX4484-52 > EX4484-52 > B79-G9 > B79-G9. The sequence goes on from JAFCBW010000048.1 coordinate 181, forward strand.
GAAAGCAGGTTATGAAAATGGGGTCGAAAAGTGACTATATGTCAAAATAATGGGATTTTGCCGATAGAGAGAAGATATGAGAATTGCTGAGAATATGTAGATGAATAGGTAAGAAAGAGACATATAGTTATGGATTGTGGGATGATAATGGGGGTTTGGTGAATCGTTCTGTGAACTGCTTGAGGCTGTCTATTGTGTAGACGGGTGTTTCATCCTTGTTTTTTGGGAGTTCGTCTTTGTATTTGCTGTTCCTGAACCAGACAGTTGTTGCGCCTATGAGGTTTCCGTATTTTATTTCTTTTTTTGTCCTGTCGCCGACTATGATTATGTCTTTTGGACTGATGTTTAGGGTGACTGTCATTTCGAGGTAGTCTGTGGCGGATTTGCCTTTTTTAAATATTATTTTTTCAAAATAGGAGTATATGTTTAGTGTTTTTAGGAGTTCTGTTCTTTTTTTGTTACCGTTTGCAATGATTGCCATTTTGATGTTCTGGTTTTTTAGATTTTTCAGGAGGTTTAGGGCGCCTTCTGTCAGGCGGTTTCGGAGGGGGTCATAGAGTGTTCGTGAGAAGTCAAATATCACTGCTTTCATGGTTGATTGTTTGTTCGGGGATATATTTAAAAAGTGTGGAGGGCAATTAGCTGTATGCTTTTTGAGCGCAGATGTTTTTTGGCACTGAGTAATCTGTTTCTGTTACTGTAGAGTTTTTGCGCTTTTTTTGGTTATAGCGCATGTGTTTTTTATGATGGTTAATTATGGTTTTGTGTGGTGATGATGTATGGGCAATGAAAAGATGAGACGGATTGAGATTTTTGATACGACGCTCAGAGATGGTGAGCAGTCGCCGGGGGCGACACTTAATATTGATGAGAAGCTTGCTATTGCGCATCAGCTTGCCAAGCTTAAGGTTGATACTATTGAAGCAGGGTTTCCTATTGCTTCAGAGGATGATTTTTCTTCTGTGAAACTGATTGCCGAAAATGTTCATGGCCCTTATATTTGCGGACTTTGCCGGGCGGTTGATGCGGATATTATTCGCGCGTGGGATGCTGTTAAGTATTCTGATAAGCCGCGCATACATACTTTTATTGCCACGTCTGATCTTCACATGAAGTATAAGCTTAAGAAGAGCCGCAGCGAGGTTCTTTCGATGGCGAAGAAGGGGGTCGGGCTTGCGCGAAGTTTCTCAGAAATGGTTGAGTTTTCATGTGAGGATGCGTCGCGAAGCGATCCGAAATTTTTGTGTAAAGTGATTGGGGCTGCTATTTCCGAGGGTGCCTGTGTTGTTAATATACCGGATACTGTAGGGTATTCTGAGGTTGAGGAGTTCGGGAAGCTTATCTGCTATATCCGGGAGCATGTTGAAAATATTGATGATGCGCTCATCAGTGTGCATTGCCATAATGATCTTGGGCTTGCTGTTGCGAATTCGCTTGAGGCTGTGCGGCGCGGGGCAGGGCAGGTTGAGTGTACTGTCAATGGGCTTGGTGAGCGCGCGGGTAATGCTGCGCTTGAGGAGGTTGTTATGAATCTTAAGACGAAGGGGTCTTATTTTGGCTGTGATTGTAGTGTGGATACAAAGGAGATATATAATACGAGCAGGATGGTTTCGCGATTTACGGGCATTGATGTGCAGAGGAATAAGGCGATTGTGGGGAAGAATGCGTTTGCGCATGAGGCAGGCATTCATCAGCATGGTGTGCTTGCGAACCCGTTGTGTTATGAGATTATGAGTCCTGCATCTATCGGGAAGAGGACAGAGCTTGTGATCGGGAAGCATTCGGGAAGGCATGCTGTTGAGAGTGCGCTTACAGAGCAGGGGTATTCTTTTGATGGCGATGAGCTTGATTTGATTGTTGCAAAGATTAAGGCGCTTGCTGATAAGCAGAAGAGTGTTGTTTCAGATGATGTTGCTGCGATTGCTGATGATGTGTTGTGCAGGTCTTCCGGGGGTAACCAGTATGTTGTGCTTGATGAGGTTAAGGTGACTTGTGGGAATAAGCTTGGTGCGCATGCGGATGTTCAGGTTCTGATTGGTGGCAATCTGAAGAGTGCCTGTGCAGATGGTGTCGGGCCTGTTGATGCTGCGACGAATGCTATCAAGAAGATTCTTGGGCCGGATATTGTGCTTCGGGAGTATGAGCTTAAGGCGATTACAGGAGGGACTGATGCGCTTGCGGATGTGGCGCTTGTGGTTGCAGGCAAGGATGGGAAGGAGTATAGAGCGCGCGGGCTTGATGTGGATATTGTGATGGCGTCGATCAAGGCGATTGTCAATGGGGTCAATATGGTTCAAAGAGGGAAGAGTAGTTGATAGTTTTTTAATGATTCAATGCGCGTTTTGTTGCTATGCAGGACATAAAACTTGCAATTTTTGATATAGATGGAACTATCCAGCGGAGACATGCTGAGGATTGTTATGGAGATAGTGCGCATTCGGTATGGGGTTTAATTTCCAAGCATCATGATGTGGTGGAACAGGAGAAATTACTAAGATATGAGTGGGTTTCCAAAAAGCCGGACAGGTATAATGCTGCTGATTTGATATATGATGTAGCTAAAATCTTTAGAAGTCGTAAATTATCCAAGCGTTATTTTGATCATATTATAGAATCGGTTGAATTTTACCCGGGAGTACCGGAGACTTTTGAAGAGTTGAAAAAGAATAATATTATAACGGCAGTTGTTAGCGGCGGATTTGAGCCCCAGGCAGATAGAGTTGCCCGCTCTCTTAAGATAGATTGTGCTGTTGCGGCATTTAAACCGTTCTGGGATGATGATGGACATTTAAGTCATTGGAATCTGCGGGCTTGTGATTATGATGGTAAGGCTATTTATGCAGATAAAATTATGAAGAAATATGGAGTGGAGCCCCATGAGTGTGTGTTTGTAGGCAATGGAAAGAACGATGTATCTATTGCGCAGAAAGTTGGAACTTCTATCGCATATAATGGCGCCTGTGAACTTCAGGACGTTTGTACTCATGTTGTAAATCAACGTGATAATGCAAGAGATTTCAGGGCGGTTTTGCCGTATATTTTGGGATATGATCCTTTGTCCATCTAATAAGGTGTTTGTTCTGAACATTGATGTTTTTACAGAGGAAAGTTTTTTAAAATCTGTTGATTATTGTCTGGTATGAGTCAGAAGGTTAAACTTGTGTTTTTTGATATGGAAGGGACTATTTTTAAGAAGACTGTTCGCACATCTTATGGGAATACTGCGCCTTCTGCGTGGTCGCTGATTGCGAGGGAGCTTGGAGATGATGCGCTTAGGGAAGAAGAGATGACTAAGAGGAAATGGACTTCCGGTAAGTACGCAGGTTATGTTGAGTGGATGGAGGATACTCTCAGAATTTATCAGAAATACGGGTTGAAGAGAAAGTTTTTTGATGAGGTTACGGGTTCTTTAGAGTATCATAAGGGGGTTTTTGAGACTTTTCGCGCGCTTAGGGAAAAGGGGTTTAGGCTTGCGCTTATTTCCGGAGGGTTTAAGGCGCAGGCGGATAGGGCGCTTTTGGATCTCAGGATCAATCATGCTTTTGCTGCGTGTGAGCTTTTGTGGGATGATGAGGGGAATCTGGTTCACTGGAATCTACTTCCGTGCGATTACGAGGGCAAGGTTGATTTTATGAGGCTGATTATGAAGGAGCATGGTCTTGCACCGGAGGAGTGCGCTTTTGTCGGGGACGGGAAGAATGATGTTGCGCTTGCACGAGTTGCGGGGGTTTCTATTGCGTTTAACGGGGCTCCTGAGCTTCGGGAGGTCTCGACTTATTCTGTTGAGCAGGCGGAAGGTGAAGAGGATTTTTCTGAGATTTTACGGTTTTTTTGATTGGCATTAAAGATTTAAATGTATGATTTTAGTGTTTAGTATGGATGATTTTGATATCAGGGAAATAGTATATTTTAAAAGAGCAGGAGCAGAGAATACGAATAAAGCGGTTGCTCTGGCTGTTGAAAGATGCAAAGAGGGAGATATCGGTAAAGTGGTGGTTGCTACTTCTTCGGGTGATACCGGGTTGAAAGTTATCAGGGCGCTTGATGGAACGAATATTGCGGTTATCCCGGTCGGTCTTAGTGCAGGTTCAAAGTATTCCGGTTCTCCTGAATTGGAGGATAATAAGAAAGAATTTGAGAAGTTTGGTGTCAGGTATGTACAGGGAGTACTCGCTCTTAGTGGTGTTGAGCGGGCAGTTAAAAAGAGGTGGGATACTGCCGGACCTGTGCTGGTTTTAGCTGACGGGCTGAGGATTCCGTGCGAGGGTTTCAAGGTCGGGATTGAAGTTACGGTCATGGCTGCGGATGCGGGGCGTGTTTCGCCTGATGAGTATGTTCTGTGTATTGCAGGGACCGGCAGAGGGGCTGATACTGTGATGGTTGTGAAGCCGGCGTATTCCAGTGAGTTTTTTGATTTTTCTGTCAGGGAGATTGTCTGCAAGCCGCTGACTGACGGGATAAAGCATGGGACCGTATAGTGGAAATTTGCAGTGGATTTGTTCTGGTGTTTTTTTGCGCTTACATATATAAGCGATTGAGTCAATTAATTTGGTATGGGCTGTGTTTCTAGAGTGCTTAAAGAGCCGTCTTTACTTGATGCGCTTCTTGAGTACGGTTTTACGGATGCTCCTAAAAAGAGTGAATATGAAGCGCGCAGGTTGGCTGGCGGGTGCGCGGTTGTTCTTTATAAGTCAGGGAAGGTTGTTATACAGGGGAAGGATAATGTTGTTTCTGAGGTTGAGAGGATTGTTTTTGGGGATGTTTCTGTGAAAGAAAAGATGAAGATTGATGGTTCGGCTGTTGTGAGAATCGGCGGGGATGAGTGCCTCAAGGGGGATACTTTCGGAGGGCTTGTTGTGTGCTGTGTCAGGGCAGATGCGAAGATGCGAGGGCAGCTTTTTTCTTTGGGTGTTGCGGATTCGAAGAAGATAGCGGATGCGAAAATCAGGAAGATGGGGGCGCATGTGCTTCGGGTGCTTGGGCGTGATAATGTTGCTGTTGTTGAGGTATATCCTGTTGATTATAATCGGATGTATTTGCAGTACAAGTCGGTTACGCGGATGCTTAATGTCATGTATGAAGAGGCTGTCGGGTTGATTGGTGATGCGGGTGAGTGCGTTATTGACCAGTACCCGGGGTGTCGGGTTCGCGGGTGCAAATCTCTTGAGAAGGGGGAGTCTAAGTATATTGAGATTGCTGCTGCATCTGTTGTTGCGCGGTACAGGGGACTTTTGCAGATGGATTCTCTTTCGAAGAGAGGGGGTTTTGAGGTGCCTAAGGGGAGTACGCATGTCAAATGGGGGCTTATACGGCTTAAGAGGGAGAAGAGGGTATTTGGGGATTTTGTTAAGTTGCATTTTCGGAATGTTTCGGGGTTTTGGGGTGCAGATGGCCAGACAAAACTTATATAGATTGGAGGGACATTATATTTATAGGGTATTTTATTTGAGGTGAGCTTATGGGATGCTGCGGTTGTACAGAAAAGAAAAACGAAAAGAAGAAGAAGTATTATGATAAAGAGCGCGTCAATGAGTAGGTGTTTTTTGGTAGTCAGGGATTACTTTTTTTGAGTACAGGGGATTGAATCTGTCTAGTTCTTTTATTGGTATTTCTTTTGCTATCCTGTTTACCAGGCCGTGAAGTGAGCCAGGGAGCCTTATGAGATCGATGCGGCCTGATGTCACCCATGTGTCTATTGGGAATCCTTTTTTTTCCAGTTCTATTGCGAGCTTTTTTCGGTCTTTTATAGGGGTTGTGTATGTGTCGCGGTCCAGTATGTGTATGTGATAGCCACGACCGGAGTATACGATTTTCATGTCTGTGTAGTTTTTTTGTTTTTTGAGGTGTTCGTATAGTTGTATTGTTTTTGATTTTGATTCTTCCAACTGGTGAGTGCAGAAGCTGTAGATGCTGTTGTTTTTGCCTGGTCTGCATTTTCTGCATTCTATGTTTTCGGGGTCTATGTCGAATGCCAGTTCCTGTCCTTTGAAGTTCGGGCAGGCGGGGCAGGATATGCTGCGTTTTTTGCAGGTGCGGCAAAGTGCGGGGTCTTTTGTTATGTTTCTTGAGTAATATACGTCTTCCGGGGAGTATTTGATTAATTTTGGGGTGATGTTTTGTGGGGTTGAGAGATAGAGGAGATTGTTTATGTATTTTTTAAAAACGGGTTTGTAGATGCCGGATTCGTTGCCCAGGTCTATGGCGTAAACCGGAGGGTTGTATGTGTTTGTGAAGTCTTTTGATTCTTCTTTGCTGAATGCGTGGGTGTAGTACCAGATGCGCTCTTTTAGTGACGGGATGCGCATGTTTTTGGGCATGATGAGGGGGGATTCCATAAATTTATTAATCTACTCCATTCTATATATAGATATACATATTTAGCCATGGAGGTGGTTGTGAATGGTTTGGGATACGATTTATGCAAGTTTTAATGCATCGATTGGAAGTACTGCGAGTTATATGCCACGGATTGTGGGGGCTCTTGCGATTGTGTTTGTCGGATTGATTATCGGGAAATTTGTCGGCAGAATGGGAGCAAAGGTACTTGATAAGATTGGTGTGGATGATGCGATTGAGAGTACGCCAATCGGAGATATTATCAAGACCACGAAGATGAGTGTTGTCGGGTTTATGGATGCCATCATAAGGTGGTTTGTGTACCTGATATTCATAATGGCGGCAGTGGATGTGCTTAATATGTCTGTGGTGTCCAATATGATTGGACAGATGGTTCTGTATCTGCCTAATTTCTTTTCGGGTATGGTGATATTAATCGGCGGTATTGTTGTTGTGGATTTTTTGGCGGACTGGATTGATTCTGTTGTAAAGGGCATGAAAATCGAGGGTGGAAAACAGGTGCTGCTTGCTGTCAGGGCGTTTATGTTCCTGATAATAGCGATTCTTGCAATGGACCAGTTTTTGATTGATACTACGATAATATATACGTTCCTGGCCCCGGGTGCGTGGGCTGCTGCAGCTATTATCGCGTTCAGGTATGGAGTGAAGGATGCGCTTGTGGCTTATGCGAAGGAGCTTAAGCGTAAGTGAGTTTTCTGATTTGAGTGAGGGGTTCTTCCTCACTTTTTTTATCTTTTTTTGCTAAAGTATATAAGTTATTGTGTTCTTTTTATTGTAAGAATAGTGGGTATAGAACAATAAAAAAAGCGTAGGTTCTCCAATTATTGCCAATAGACTATGATTTTTTATTTTTCGGGTATTGTAGTTAATGATTTGTGGTTTTTTATGCGAAGAGGAAATTTGTCTGAACATCTGGCATTTATTGGTGTTGGATTTGCCGGGCTTCTTGTTTTTGTGATGTTTTATTCTTCTGCGTTTCCTGAGGCGTCTATTGATATGGGGATTACTAATACTGATGCGCTTGATATTTCTGAGAATTTTCTTTTTGCAATGAATTTTAGTCTCGAGGGGTACGAGAAGGTTGTGCGTTTCGATTCTTTTGAAGGGGCATTGATTTATCTTCAGAAGGAGATGGGTATTGAGAGGGCTAATGAGGTTATGAGAGAGGATATTGATTTGTGGTTTTTCAGGTGCAGGTTTTTTATACCGCTTGAAAAGAAGGAGTATACGGTGCTTGTGAGTCCTAAGGATGGAGAGATTGTCGCTTTTTCGCAGAATCTGCTTCATGCGGATGAGGGTGCAAGTATAGGGCAGGATGAGGCGAGGAGGATTGCGATCAGGTTTTTGGAGTCAATGGGTGTTGAGGTTTCGGATTATGATTTGATTCTTACTTCATCTGAGCAGAAGAAGAATAGGGCAGATCATGATAGAGGATAGATGATTCTTTTGTTAACGCTAGTTACAGGATTGATGTTTCGGTATGGGGGGATTATGTGGGATATTATAAGAGGTATCTTTCTGTTCCTGAAAGTTTCGCAAGAGAGTATCGGAATGAGAGGTCTTACGGGACGGTTCTTAGTCTTTTTAGTTATATTTTCATGGTCATTCTTATTATCTTATCTTTCGGGGTTTTTGTTGTAATGTATAAGAAGAATTGTGTGAAGATGAAGTTTGCTGTGTGGATTGCGGCGGTTGTGGGTGTGCTGGTTGTTGCGGATATGGTTAATTCTGTGCCGCTGCTTTTTTCTAAATACCCGACTACGATTACAAAGAATGTGTTTTTTGCTACGCTTTTTTTTACTACGGTGATTGGGGCGATTGTTTATATGGTGATTATTGCGATGAGCGGGGTTAGCGGTGATGCGCTTTCGAGGCAGGTGCTTTTGAAGAAGAATTCGTGCATTACTGATTTCTTTAGGAAGGCCAATAGCCGTGAGTTTGCTTATTCGTCTATCAGGGGATATGCTTTGGGGTTTTTCTTTCTGGGGTATGTTACTTTGTTTTATCTTGTGGGAAGAAATTTTTTTGATATATGGATTCCTGCGGGTGCTGCGTATTCGGATATGCTGAATACGTTTATGCCGTTTCTTTTTCCTCTGACTATCGGGGTGCTTGCTGCTGTGAGTGAGGAGTTTCTGTTCAGGTTTTTTGCCATCCCGCTTACTAAGAAGTATACGAGGTCAATGTTTGTTGCGATTTTTGTTCCTGCTGTGATATGGGCGCTGGGGCATTCTTCGTATGTTGTGTTCCCTGTTTATGTGAGGGCTGTTGAGCTTACGATCGCAGGTGTGATTTTCGGGTACATGTTTGTTAAGTATGATATTCTGACGGTGTTGATTGCGCATTATGTGATTGATGCTACGCTTGTGGGGATGCCGCTTCTTTTGTCGAGTAACCCATATTATTTTTGGTCAGGTATGATTGTTGTCGGGCTGATGCTGATTCCTGCGGGGGTTGCAGGGGTCGGGTTTTTGCAGAGGAGGTATTCTTCTAAAGTGGGATATGGTCAAAGCCATTAATTATCGAATAACTATTTATTTTTTGTAGTGTATTTATTTGTTGAGGTGGTTTGTTATGAGTGGCGCATCAGCTTTGCTTGTTTGCAGAGATGTTTCGGAGAGTATAAGGTTTTATGAGGAGAATTTCGGGTTTCGGACTACGGTTCGTTTTCCGCCAACAGGAGCAGGTGTTGTGGAATTTGCTAACCTTGTTCTTGGTGAGAATGTTGTGATGTTTATCAGCCATGCTGCTATGCTTGAGGATTGTAAGAGGAAAGGAGACCGCGAGAGTCCTAAGATTGTTTCCAAAAATGTGTGGGGAGTCGGTGTCAATCTTTATTTCAGTGTGGCTGATGTTGATGATATGTATAAGAAGGTGAAGGGCAAAGGAGCCAGGATTGTTTATGATATCGGGGATAAGCAGTATGGCTCTCGTGAGTTTAGTGTTTCGGATAATAGTGGCTATCTTCTGACGTTTGCGCAGATGAAGGAGTTTCTTAAGTGCGGTTCGTGCGGGATGCCGATGACAAAGAAGGGGGATTTCGGCGCGGGAGATACGGAGAATAAGTTCTGTGTGCATTGTACGGATGAGAGCGGTAAGCTTAAGAGCAGGCAGGAGATTAAGGACGGGATGGTTCATGGGCTGATGAAGATGAAGAATCTTTCGCTTCAGGATGCTGTTCGCGAGGTTGATGAGAGTATGAATAAAATGCCTGTGTGGAAGGGTTAGTGTATATGAAGGAAGCTATGTTTTACCGGAAGCTTTCGGATGATGTTGTGCAGTGCAGGCTTTGTAATCATTTTTGCGCTATCAAGCCGGGTAAAAGGGGTCTTTGCGGTGTGCGTGAGAATATTTCGGGGAAGCTTTTTAGTCTTGTCTATGGAAAGGCTATAGCTGATTCGGTTGACCCGATTGAGAAGAAGCCGCTTTTTCATTTTTTGCCGGGGACGCTTAGTTATTCTGTTGCGACTGCGGGGTGCAATTTTTCGTGCCTTTTTTGCCAGAACTGGGAGATTTCGCAGGCGCCTCGCACAGATGGTGAGGTTCGGGGGTATGAAGTCAGCCCGGAGGAGATTGTTGATAGGGCGGTTGATGCTGGGTGTGCAAGTATTGCTTATACTTATACTGAGCCTACGGTCTTTTTTGAGTATGCGTATGATATTGCGATTATTGCGCATAAGAGGGGTCTGCGTAATGTGTTTGTGTCTAACGGGTTTATGAGCCGGGAGGCGATTGATAAGATTGCGCCGGTTCTTGACGGGATTAATGTTGATCTGAAGGGGTTTAGTGATGAGTTTTACAGGAAGGTTGTGGGGGGAGCCCTTAAGCCTGTGCTTGATAATATCAGGTATTTGCATGATCTGGGGATCTGGGTTGAGGTGACTACGCTTATTGTCCCGGGGCATAATGAGGATGATGCGAGCCTTTCTAAGATCGCTAAGTTTGTTTCGGGGGTTGGTGTTGATGTGCCTTGGCATGTTTCGAGGTTTTTCCCGCATTTTAAGATGAAGGATGTTCCTTTGACGCCTATTGATGTGCTGCGGAGGGCTTATGAGATTGGAAAGGAGGCAGGGGTCAAGTATATTTATGTTGGGAATGTGGCGAGCGAGGGGTTTGAGAGTACGGTGTGTCCTAAGTGCGGGAAGGTTGTTGTTGAGAGGAGCGGGTTTGAGGTTTCTGAAATCAAGTTAAAGAAGGGAAAGTGCGGGTTTTGTGGGGAGAAGATTGCAGGGGTTTGGGAGTGAGTGATTCTCTTAGGATGTTTTACAGAAAACGTAAATTTAAGCACAAAATAGTATAGCAGAGTTACAAGTTATTTAGAAACTCTTCTCTGGTGATTTGTAAATCGTGCTTGATTATTTTATTCAATAGTCCCCCGTCTATATCTTCTCCCGGATGGTTTGGTATGACTGTTGTCCGTCCAGTAGGATGCTCAAAGAACATGTGGCTGCCTTGCTGTCTCTTAAATTCAAATCCCAGTTGTTTAAGGACTTTAGTTAATTCTTTTGCTG
>JAFCBW010000004.1 GCA_017610525.1 Candidatus Nanohalarchaeota archaeon
ATAGGACCTGGTGGAGAAATATCAGCAATAGAAACGGAATTTATTTGTCAATATCTAACACAACAAGGATTTTTGGACTGCATAGAATTCAAAAAAATCACTGACAATCAGGAAACTTCAACTCTAAGAGTATATCGACTAAAATAACCAATCAGATAATTTAATAAACAGCGCACAACAACCTTTAGACATGAAAGAACTACTGGAAATATACGACCTGAAAGGAAAACCACTGAAAGTTCAGGAAAGAAACAAATTCTACGCAGAAATCAAAAAAGAATACGCTGACAAAGGCAAGATATCAAAACAAGTAAAAGCTATCAGAATACTGCTCCAAAACTCAAAAGGCAGAATCTACCTCCAAAAAAGAAGCAAACTCAAAAACGAAAACCCTGGACTATACGACAAAACAGTCGGGGGCCACGTCCAAAAAGACGACACATGGGATATGACAGTCATACGGGAATGCGCAGAAGAACTGGGATTCCCTGCATCAATCCTGCAAGAAGAAGAGTTCGAAAAAGCAATACACACAACCAACTTAAGTATAGTAGGCATCCTCAAAAAAGTGGATCATATATCAAACTTCCAATCAGTCCGCATAACCAAAAACAAAAAAAAATTCATCCTGCCATTCATCACAACAATATACATAGGATACTACGACGGACCAATAAAATTCATTGACGGCGAAAGCTCAGGAATCGAAACATTCTCACTCGATGAACTGAAAGACGAAATCAAAACCAACCCAGACAAATTCACAGAAGACCTGAAACTCATGATCAAAACTTACGAAAAACACATAAAACCAATAACAAACCCCACTCAAACCGAATAAACAGTCTGCCGGACATCCAAAAGACTAGCCCTTCTCTGTATAACCCCCGCAGAAGAAAGAACCTCAAGCGCATACCTCACAGTCCTTTGAGGAAGATAACTCCGCGCAACAATCTCCTTCTGCGTCATCTCACCCTCAAAACTAAGCACCTTATACACAAGCTTCGCACTCGGCGACAAAGACCTCACCTTAGCATGATTAACCTCAACCGACCGCTTACGAAGCCTCTCAACAATAGACTGCGAATTCTTAGGCTTCACAAACAGCGCAGGACAAGAACACCTGACAATCTCAACACAATCACAATCAACCGCAATCCGAACAACCCCGTCAACAACAGCGCAAACAGACGACTTCGCCTCAAGCCCCGAAATCCGAATTCGCGCACCACTTGAAACCACAATCGGCGCATACGACCGACGCATAGACGACACAGGAGTAACTGTAAACACATCCGCATCACCGATAACCATCGGCCCACCCGCAGACATCGCATAACCCGTAGACCCCGTAGGCGTAGACACAATCACCCCATCAGCCGTATCACGAAAAAAATACTCATTATCAATCCCAAGAGTATAGCGCATTAGCTCAGCGCTCCTCCTCGGGAAAATCCCAATCTCATTCAGCGCAAAAGGACTCATCCGCCCATCAAAAGAAGCAACCATCCGCGCCTTCTCATCAACCGCAAACTCACCGCGAACCACTCTCTTGACAACATCCTCATAATTCCCGAGATTAGCCTCCGAAAGCACGCCGCCGCCGATCCCAAGAACAGGCACCTGCATCAATCCAAGCTCACGAAACACAGACAAGATAAAAGCATCATCACCACAGGCAAAAACCATAGAAGATCCATCATACTCGCCGCTGTATTCAACACCAACTCCGCGAAGCACAGCCCGTACCCTATCCGCAATCTCAGAAGCGCCTTTATCCTTGGCAGCCACAACACAATACACAACATCACCCAATACACAACGCGCCCCAAAAACTTATAAACTTTGCGGCAAATATTGCCGCAAACATCAGACCAAGACAAATAATTGCCCCATCAAAATCCTTTATTAATCCACATCAACAAAACACATAAAATGAACACAGACACACTCATAAAAGCAAGCCTGGAAGAAGACATAGGCCCAGGCGACATAACAACAGAAGCAACACTAAAAAAAGACAAGACAATAGAAGCGCACATAACCTCAAACCAGAACGGCACCCTCTGCGGCATAGACATAGCAAAAAAAGTATTCGAAACCCTCGACAAAAATATAACATTCCAAAAACAGGCAAACGATAGCGAAAAAATAAAAGCCAACCAGACAATCGCAAAACTCAAAGGAAGCGCAAAAACAATACTCGCAGGCGAAAGAACAGCCCTGAACTTCCTCGGCCACCTCACAGGAATAGCAACCCAAACCTCAAACTTCAAAAAACAGTGCCAAAACGCAGAACTCCTCGACACAAGAAAAACAACCCCCTGCCTGAGAACCCTCGAAAAATACGCAGTAAAGTGTGGTGGCGGCAAAAATCACCGCATAGGCCTCTACGACATGATACTGATAAAAGACAACCACATAAAAGCAGCAGGAAGCATAGAAAACGCACTGGCACTGGCAAACAAACAAAACACAACCCAAAACATGAAGAGTGAGAACTCAATGTCTGTGCGCTCAAGCAAAGCAACCAGTGACCCAAAGCGGAACACAGAACAATGCATGTGTGCGCTTGAGCGCAGCGAAACGCACTTAATCGCCAGCCTTTTACAAGGCGGTCGCCCAGCCTTTAATAAGACTGCAATTGAACTGGAATGCAAAACACTGGACGAAGTAAAAGAAGCCCTGAAATCCACAACCCCACCAGACATAATCATGCTGGACAACATGACCATCACAGACATAAAAAAAGCACTAACAATAATCAACAAAAAAACCAAAACAGAAATATCAGGCGGAATCACCCAAGACAACATAAAACAAATAGACGCACTCAGACCAGACTACATATCCACAAGCAAAATCACAGTATCCGCCCCGCACCACGATTATTCAATGAACATAGAGATATGATACCATGCTAAAAATAGGAATAGTAGGCTGCGGGGCGATAGGAACAATACTTGCAAAATCCATAGACAAAAACCCAAAAGCACAAATAGTCGCCCTAAACGACATAGACGAAACAAAACCAGAAAACCTGAAAAACACCCTTCTCGCATCCTCCCCAAAAATCACCACACTGGACCAGCTAACAGACGCATCAGACCTCATCATAGAATGCGCGCACAAAAACGCAGTAAAAAAAATAGCAACAACCGCCCTCAACAAAAAAAAAGACATACTGATAATGAGTGTAAGCGCCCTCATAGAAAACCCCCAACTCTTCGAACTCGCAAAAAAAAACAACACAAAAATCCACATACCCTCAGGAGCAATAGCAGGCATAGACGCCCTAAAAGCAGGCCTGCAAAACAACATCAAATCAGTCACACTAACCACAACAAAACCCAAAGAAACCCTCAGCCATGCCCCATACATAAAAGAAAACAAAATAAGCATAGAAAAAATCAAAAAAAAGACAACAATATTCGAAGGCAACGTAATTGAAGCAACCAAAGGCTTCCCTGAAAACATAAACATCTCAGCAACACTGGCACTCGCAGGCATAGGCCCGAAAAAAACAAAAGTAAAAATAATCGCAGACCCGGAATCAAAAATCAACATCCACGAGCTAAAAATCACAGGCGACTTCGGCGAGATAACAACCACCACAAAAAACACACCATGCCCCGGAAACCCAAAAACAAGCTACCTTGCACCCCTATCAGCAATAGCAAAAATAAAAGACATAATAGAAAACACAAACATCGGAACATAAACCCCAAACGGATGCAAAACAAAACAACCACACAATCAACAGCAGGGTGGGTGGGGGCTTGAGAAAAGGCGAGAAAGAAAATAATCCCCCGTGCGCTTGAGCAGAACACACAAAACAATGTTTCGTGTGCTTGAGCGAAGCGAAACACACCTGATGATCAACCTTTCAGAAGGTTGAGCGAAACGCACTTAATCGCCAGCCTTTTACAAGGCTGTGGGACATCACAAACGCACAACGGGAGACTATCATAAATGGATTGATATAATCAAGATAACTGGTGATGAACATGGAAACCATGAAAATAAACGAAAAAGAAGCAGAAAAAAAAATAACTGACTTCATAAAACAAAAAACAAAAGGATTCAACGGCATAGTACTCGGCCTCTCAGGCGGCATAGATTCAGCCGTATGCGCAAGCCTAGCAACAAAAGCACTAGGAAAAGACAAAGTACACGCACTCATGCTGCCATGCACAGCCACACCCAATCAGGACACAGAAGACGCAAACAAACTAGCAAGAAACCTCCAGATAAAACACAAACTAATCAACATCAAAGAAATCTACAACACAATAAAAGCCCACTCATTCACAGACAACAAAAAAGCACACGGAAACATCATGGCGCGCATAAGAATGATACTCCTGCGCGACTACGCACACTCAAAAAACCTCATCGTCCTCGGCACCGGCAACAAATCCGAACTAATGATCGGCTACTTCACAAAAAACGGCGACAGCGGCGTAGACATCCTGCCACTGGGCGACCTCTACAAAACACAAGTCAAGGCAATCGCAAAACACCTAAATGTAGACAAAAAAATCATAGAAAAACCACCAAGCGCAGGCCTCTGGCAAGACCAGACCGACGAAGACGAAATAGGCATCACCTACGAAACCCTCGACAAAATACTCATAGCACTGGAAAACAACACAGAACCAAAAGAAATATCAACACAAAAAGACATAAACAAGATTAAAAACATGATAAAAACCTCAAAACACAAAACAGACCCAACACCATACCCGAAAGTGAGACAATGACACAAGCCATATTCATAGGACGATTCCAGCCATTCCACAAAGGGCACCTAAAAGCAGTCACAGATATCCTAAAAGAACACAACACAATCATCATCTGCATAGGAAGCTCACAAGAGACAGGAACAGAACAAAACCCCCTATCCTACAAACAAAGAAAAGAAATGATAACATACGCCATAAATGACGCAAACATCCCAAAAAAAAGATACAAAATCATAGCAATAACAGACATAAACAACGACGACCTGTGGGTCGGCCACGTCGAGAAACACACCCCGAAATTCGACATAGTATACACAGGCAACCCCCACGTAAAAAAACTATTCAAAAGAAGCGCATACAAAGTAAAAGACATATCCATATACAAAGACATAAACTCAAGCACAATAAGAAAAAGAATCATACAAGACATGGAATGGAAAAAATACATACCGAACGCAGTCGCATACTACCTCGACGACATAGATTTCGAAAAACTAATAAAAATAACAAAAAACAACAAAAAACCAACAGACATAGAAACCATTTGGAAACACAAGCACGCACCCAAAAAGTACAAAGAAACAGATGTAAACATCTCAATCAAGAACCTCAAACCCCGACAATAAACACATAACCGGCAATCGCAAGAACAATGACCAGAACAACAATCTCAACAAGCAGCTTACCCTTCATCTTATCTAAGATACCCCCATTATTAGCCACAAGCGGCTGCTGCATCGGACGAGCACCGCGATTCATCTCAGAAGCAACCTGATCAACAATTGACGCATCATACCCTTTAGCCCCAAGCGCCTGCTTAACAGACTCTACCGAATAGCCACTACGAAGATTCTGTCTCACATAATTCTTGATTTGCTCATCCACCATAATATCTATCTTTGCCTTTAACACTTATATAGATTATAGGAATCAAAAAAACAAAAAAAGAGAGGGAAAACCCCCTACTTACCAAATCATCGCTTCAAAAACCCGAAAATCTTTGAAATAAAAGAAGGACCTTTCGGAGCCGTCGGCGCCTGGTAATCAACACCCACAAGAGTCGCAGCCAGCTTCTTCAACTCAATAGAAGACGCTGAATTCGGCGCATAAGAGACAATCGGCGACTTCGCAGCAAGACTGTCAAGCATAGTCCTATCTTCCGGAACCTTGGAAATAACAGGATAACCTAAAAGAGACTCAACATCAGAAACAGAAAGCTCTGACTTCGATCCCTTCACCCTGTTCAGAACAACACCTAAAACATGCGTCCCCATCTCCTCAGCAAGCTTAATCGCCTTCAATGCATCTGTAACTGAAGGCAGTTCAGGATTCGTAACAATAAGCAACTCATCCGCAGACTCAATACCTGCAACAGACTCACGACCAAGACCAGCCGCAGAATCCAAAAATACTACATCATGGTCCCCTACAAGGTCAAGAACAACCTTATTCAAATCCTTAGGATTCGTACTCTTCAGATCCGCCATAGAAATACCTGCAGGAATCACTTTGAGACCCGATGGATGCACATATATTGCCTCATCAATGTAAGCCTCACCCTTAAGAACATCATGCAATGTCTTCGGATACAAAGGCACACCAAGATGAAAACCCAAATTTGGCGTTGTCAGATTAGTATCCATCACAAGCGCCCTCTGGCCAAACTCTGTCAGTGAAGCACCTAAATTCGAAGTAACTGTTGTTTTACCTACCCCGCCTTTTCCAGACGCAACCGCAATAACTCTTGTCAAACTATCACCCGCTTATGTTTATTTTTTCATATAGATTTCAAATATATCTAATGTAATATATCGATATATCAAAACAAATATTAATACTTATATTACACCGACTATCCTTTATATGTTTAACCATTAACCAAGAACATGATAACCCTACTGTAACGATTAACCTGTAAAAAACAAAAACACCACAACATTTAAATAAATCACCCACCATAAAGACTAAATTATTCTGATTAAAAGCAAGGGTAATCATATGAAAGACACTCAAGGATACAAAAGACAAAAAAGAAAAGAACTAGATTTCTCCAGATATAATCCTATCCTTACCGTTGCAGGCGTACTTCTGATTATTCTAAGCGTGCTGCTATAATTTGCGCATCGGCTTTCAACACAAAAAACAACTATCTGGAAAGTACGATGCCATCAAAGGAAATTCTATAGCCCACAGGCTTAACTAAATAGTTAATTATTAACGAAAAATATACACCGGCGAAAAAAACATGAGCATGACAATCACAGAAAAAATCCTCTCACACCATTCAGGAAACGAAAAAGTAGTGCCAAACCAGCTGATAAACGCAAAAATAGACATAATACTCGCACACGACATAACCACCCCAAAAGCAATCAGCATGCTAAAAGAACATAACCTAGACAAAGTGTTCGACCCAAAAAAAATAATAGTAACCCCCGACCACTTTGTCCCAAACAAAGACATAAAATCCGCAGAACTTGCAAAACGCCTAAGAGACTGGGTAACCCAACACAACATAGAAAACTACTATGAAATCGGCCGCCACGGCATATGCCATGCAATACTCCCCGAGCAGGGCCATGTACTGCCCGGAACAACAATAGTATGCGGCGACTCCCACACATGCACCCACGGCGCACTCAGCGCATTCGCAACAGGCATCGGCTCAACCGATCTTGCCGCAAGCATAGCAACAGGCGAACTATGGTTCAAAGTCCCAGAAACAATAAAATTCCAACTCGACGGCAAACTCCAGAAAGGAGTCTACTCAAAAGACATAATCCTAAACATAATAAAAGACACAGGTGTAGACGGCGCACTCTACAAAGCAATGGAATTCAAAGGCTCAACAATAGACTCACTATCAATAGAAGCCCGCATGACAATAACCAACATGGCAATAGAAGCAGGCGCAAAAACAGGCATAATAGAACCGGACCAAAAGACAATAGACTACCTCAAAAACCGCACAAACAAGCCATACAGCATAATCAAATCAGACAACGACGCCGCATACATCGACACCCGACACTACAACGCAAACGAAATCGTACCAACAGTAGCACAACCCAACCTCCCATCAAACTGCATACCCGCAAAAGACCTCGAAAAACAAAACATCCAACTAGACCAAGTCTACATCGGCTCATGCACAAACGGGAGAATAGAAGACCTAAGAATAGCAGCCAAGATCCTAAAAGGCAGCAAAACAAAAAAAGGCACAAGACTGATAATAATCCCTGCGACCACCGAAATCTGGATGCAGGCAAAAAACGAAGGCCTATTCGACATATTCAACGAGGCACACGCAGCCATCTCAACCCCCACATGCGGCGCATGCCTGGGCGGCCACATGGGCGTCCTCGCAAAAGGCGAAACATGCCTATCAACAACAAACCGCAACTTCACAGGAAGGATGGGCCACCCTGAAAGCAAATTATATCTGGCAAGCCCCGCAACAGCAGCCGCAAGCGCAATAGAAGGCAGAATCACAGACCCCACAGATTACATATAATAATGAGGCATAAAAAATGACAAAAAAAGCAAAAGCCCACGTATACAGACGCGACCACATAAACACAGACGAGATAATCCCCGCAAGATACCTCAACACAGACAACGAAAAAGAACTCGCAGAACACGCCATGGAAGACCTCGACCCCGAATTCATAACCAAAGTCAAGACAGGCGACATAATAATCGCAAAAAAAGACTTCGGCTGCGGCTCATCAAGAGAACACGCGATCTGGGCATTGAGAGGCGCAGGCATAAAAGCAGTCATAGCAGAAACATTCGCAAGAATCTACTACCGAAACTCAATAAACAACGGTCTATTGGCAATAGAATGCAAAGGCGCAGCAGACCACATAAACACAGGCGACAAAATAGAGATAAACCTGGAAACCTGCAAAATAACAAACACAACAACAGGAAAAACCCTGGAATTCACCCCGGTTCCAAAATTCGCCCTGGACATAATCGCATCAAAAGGCCTCCTGAACTACATAAAGCAACAACAAAAAACACAATGAAGTGACAAATAAACAAAAACCAGATAATAAACCCCTAATTCAGGAAACCTAACCAAAACTTGGGAGGGCGGGGGCTAGAGAAAGACAAGACAAAAAATAATCCATCATGCGCTTGAACAAATCGTAGACAAACAGCACATTCGTGTGCTTGAGCGCAGCGAAACACACCTGATGATCAACCTTTCAGAAGGTTGGGACACCACCAAACACAAAGGAGGAATCCATCAATAATACATAAAAAAACAAAGCGAAAAAGGATCTGAAAAAAATGACAACCCACAAGATAGCAGTAATAGAAGGAGACGGCATAGGCCCTGAAATAATCCGCGAAGGCATAAAAGTAATAGACAAAGTCTCAGAACTCCACAACTTCGAAATCAAATGGACAAAATACCCCCATGGCGCAGACCACTACCTCAAAACAAAAGAACTCATAAGCGAAGACACCCTAAACAACATAAAATCAACCGCAGACACAATATACTTAGGCGCACTCGGCGACCCGCGCATCCAGCCGGGCATCCTCGAAAAAGGAATACTCCTGAAAACAAGATTCTTCTTCGACCAGTACATAAACCTAAGACCCATAAAACTCCTCGAAGGCGCAGACTGCCCACTAAAAAACAAGACCCCAAAAGACATAGACTTCACAGTAATCCGCGAAAACACAGAAGACTTCTACATAGGAATAGGAAACAGGGCAAAAGCAGGAACCACAAAACAGGAACTGGAAGTCATAAGAAGCCTGTACTCAGTCAAATTCAGCCTCGACATAGAGACAGAAGGCTCAGAAATAGCATACCAGATTGGCGTCTTAAGCCAAAAAGGCTCCGAGCGCGTCATCCGCTACGCATTCGAGCACGCGAAAAAACACAACCACACCCGCCTGACAGCAGTAGACAAGGCAAACGTACTAAGCCACGTCTACAATTTTTGGCGCGAAATAGTAGAAAAAACATCACAAGACTATCCAAACATAGAACACGAATTCAACTACGTAGACGCCATAACAATGTGGTTCATAAAAACCCCGGAACATTATCAGACTGTAGTCACCCCCAACATGTTCGGAGACATAATAACAGATTTAGGCGCAATGCTCCAGGGCGGCCTCGGCCTCGCACCAGGCGGAAACATCAACCCAAACGGCATCTCAATGTTCGAGCCCATCCACGGCTCAGCCCCGAAATACAAAGGACTAAACATAGCAAACCCTTTGGCAACAATCTGGGCAGGCGCAATGATGCTAAACGAACTAGGCGAACAAAAATCAAGTAACCTCATAGTAAACTCAATCGAGCAACTAGTAAAACAAAAAAAAATCCTCACAAAAGACATGGGCGGCAGCGCAAAAACAAGCGACATAGGTGACGAACTGGTAAAAATTGTTGATAAGATAAACAACAAGTGACCTAAACCGAAGATTTACGGTCGCTCTAATGATCAACCTTTTACAAGGTTGGGCAACGAACTAGTAAAGATAATAACACAACAAGAAAACGAGTGCGCTTGAGCAAAGCGAAACGCACTTAATCGCCAGCCTTTTACAAGGCTGTCACAGAAGTAAATAGCTAATTCGAAAAAGGCAATACCATGAAAGGCTCAGAAAAAATCCTAAAAACCCTGATGGACCACGGCATCAGCGAAAGCTTCGGCTATCCAGGCAGCTCAGTAATCCCCCTCTTCGACGCAATATACGAAACAGGCGGCAAATTCAGAAACATCCTCACCCGCCACGAACAGGCAGCAGCCCACGCAGCAGACGCCTACGCAAGAGTCAAAGGCACAGCAGGCGTCGCAATCGCAACCTCTGGTCCGGGCGCAACCAACCTCATAACAGGCCTCGCAACAGCCCACCTGGACTCATCACCACTCATAGCCTTCGGCGGACAGGTCCCGCTATCCTTGCTTGGAAACGACGCATTTCAGGAATCAGACATGATGGGCATAACACTCCCCATAACAAAACACAACTACCAGATAAGAGACCCCAACAAAATAGGAGAGACAATCACAAAATCCATAAAAATAGCAACAACAGGAAGACCAGGCCCCGTATACATAGAAATCCCAAGAGACCCGCAGATAGGCGAAGTCACAAAAGAGACACCAAAAAACATACAACTCCCAACCTACAACCCGACAATACACGGCCACCCCGAGCAGATAAAAAAAGCAGCAAAACTCATCCTAGAATCATCCCGCCCCGTAATCATAGCAGGCGGCGGAGTCATAATCTCAAACGCATCACAGGAACTAAACCAACTAGTAGAATCAACACTAACACCAGTAACAACAACACTCATGGGCAAAGGCGCATTCCCTGAAAACCACCCGCTGTGCCTTGGAATGCTCGGCATGCACGGCCGCAAATCAGCAAACTACGCAATAATCGAATCCGACCTCATAATCTCCCTCGGATGCCGATTCTCAGACAGGATAACAGGCAACAAAGACACATTCACAAACAACGCAAAACTCATCCACATAGACATAGACCCCGCAGAAATCGGCAAAAACATACCAGTAGACCTACCCGTTGTCGGCGACCTGAAATGCATCCTAAAAGACCTCAATATGTACATAAAAGCACTAACAGACAAACACGCAAGAACAGGAAAAGAAACAGGATGGTCAAAAAAAATAAAAGAAGTAAACAAACTCTGCAACTGCAACACAGACATAAACACATACCCCATAAACCCAAAAAAGATAATGCACGAGCTAAACACAGCAATCAAAGATACAGACATAGTAACAACAGGCGTCGGCCAGCACCAGATGTACGCAGCCCACTACCTAAAACGAAAATACCCGCGCACATTCATCTCAAGCGGCGGCATGGGCACAATGGGATTCGGCTTCCCTGCGGCAATAGGCGCAAAAATAGCAAAACCCGAATGCGAAGTCTACGACATAGACGGCGACGGCTCATTTTCCATGAACATCCAGGAACTCGCAACCCTCAAAGAAGAAAACATAAAAGTCATCCCAATAATCTTTGAAAACAACTATCTGGGCATGGTCCGCCAATGGCTAGAGATATTTTTCGAAAAAAGATACTCAGGCGTAAACCTCGGAAAAAACACAGACTTCACAAAAATCGCCGAAGGCTACCATCTCAACGGCATCACAATCGAGCGCTCATCAGAAATAGCGGAGGCCCTAAAACAGGCAGCAAAAAACCCCGAATCCACAATAATAACAATAAAGATAGAGCCAGAATCAAACATCCTACCCATGCTCCCCCCCGGCGGCAGCATAACAGAAGCATTCGGTGGCTGCATAACAAAACAAGGCCACTACTTCAACATATAAAAGAAAACCATGTCCAAGAAAGAACAAACAAACCACAAATACCAACAAGTGGGAGGGTGGGGGCTCGAGGAAAGACTAACCCAACACACAAAGGGGGAACATAGTCCAAATTATAATCAAAAAAAACAGGAGGAAAAGACACACATGAACACCCAAACCCACATAATCGCAATGCACGTCACAGACGAACCTGGCGTACTCACAAAAATATCGGGCCTCTTCACCCGTCGCGGCTTCAACATAGACACAATCACAGTCGGCAAAACCGAAATCAAAGGCACCTCAAGAATAACCGTCAGCCTCCACTGCAACGAAAAAACCCTTGAACAGCTCGAAAAGCAGCTAAACAAAATGATAGACATACTAAAAGTAACAAACGTAACAAACAACTCAATAGTGCGCGAATTATGCCTCGTAACCATAAACATAAAAAACGAGACAACAAGAACAGAACTAATAAACTACACCAAAATATACCCTGCAAAAATAGTAGACATGAACCACACAAGCATGACAATAGAATTCATGGACCATCCGGAAAAAATCGAAGAATTCCTAAAAAAAATCCAGAAATTCGGCATAAAAGAACTTGTAAGAACCGGTATAATAGGAATAAACAAAAACAAATAACAAAATAAGAAAGAAACAACAACAACAAGAAATACAAAATAAACAAGTGACCTAAAACGAAACGCAGGCAACACAGGTGTGCGCTTGAGCAGAACACACAAAACAATGTTTCGTGTGCTTGAGCGAAGCAAAACACACCTGATGATCAACCTTTCAGAAGGTTGAGCGAAACGCACTTAATCACCAGCCTTTTAGAAGGCTGAAACAGATAACAAACATGAGGTGTAATATAATATGGAAGAACCAAAAATCTACCACGACAGCGATGTCCGGACAGACATACTAAAAGACAAAAAAATAGCAGTAATCGGCTACGGCTCACAAGGCCACGCCCAGGCCCAATGCATGAAAGACTCAGGCCTGAACATAATAGTCGGCCTGAGAAAAGACGGCAGATCATGGCAAAAAGCAACAGACGACAACATGGAAGTTAAAGAAATAAGCGAAGCTGCAAAAGAAGCAGACATAATCCACATCCTCCTCCCTGACGAAATCCAGAAAGACATCTACGACACCCACATAAAAGAACACATGAAAGCAGGAAAAACATTAAGCTTCTCCCACGGCTTCAACATAGTCTTCAACCAGATAACACCACCAGAAGACATCAACGTAATAATGGTAGCCCCAAAATCCCCCGGCACAGAAGAGCGCAAAAGATACCTCGAAGGCTTCGGCGTCCCGGGCCTAATCGCAATAGAAAAAGACGCAACAGGCAACGCAAAAGACATGGCACTCGAAATGGCAAAATCCATGGGCTTCACAAAGGCAGCAGTATTCGAATGCACATTCAAACAGGAAACATACTCAGACCTCTTCGGCGAACAGACAGTACTATGCGGCGGCGTAACAGAACTGATGAAAGCCAGCTTCGAGACCCTCGTAAAAAGAGGCTACCCTCCACAGATGGCATACTTCGAATGCTTCCACGAGCTAAAACTGATAGTAGACCTCCTATACGAAGGCGGCCTTGACCACATGTGGAACGTAGTATCAAACACAGCAGAATACGGCGGACGGACAATAGGCCCGAAAATAATAACAGGCGAAACCAGAAAGGTAATGGAACAAACCCTCGACAAAATAGAATCAGGCGCATTCGCAAAAGAATGGCTCGAAGAATTCAGGAGCGGCAGCAAAAATCTGAACGAGATGCGCGAAAAAGAAAAAACCCACGAACTTGAAACCACCGGCAAAAAAATCCGCTCAATGTTCGAAAAAAACAAGTGATAAAATGCCAAAACAAACAATAACCACCCCAAACGCCCCACAGGCAATCGGCCCGTATTCGCAGGCCATAAAAACAGGAAACATAATATACATCTCAGGCCAAATCGCAATAGACCCAAAAACCCAAAAATTCCTGGACGAAAACATCGAAACCCAGGCAAAACAGGTCCTGGAAAACCTGAAAGCAATACTGGAAGCATCCAACACCTCCCTGGACAACGTACTAAAAACAACCATCTACCTCACAGACTCAAACGACTTCGCAAAAGTAAACAACATATACGAAACATACTTCAAAGAAAGCAAACCAGCCCGCTCAACAGTCTGCGTAAAAGAACTCCCAAAAGGAGCAAAAATAGAAATAGACGCAATAGCACAAACACAGGAGACATCAGAATGAACAAAAAATCATACAGACTAGTATGCATTGACTGCAAAAAAGAATGGGACGAAAAAGAAACCACAAGCAACTGCCTCGAGTGCGGCGGCGCACTCGACATAACCTACGACTACGAAAAAATCACAGAAAAACTAAACAGGCACCTCATAAAAACAGCACCAATAACCTCCCTAAAATACCTCAACTTCTACCCCATAGACGACATGACAAAAATCATAACCCTGAACGAAGGCAACACCCCCCTCTACGAATGCAAAAACCTGGGAAAAATGCTCGGACTAAAGCACCTCTACATAAAATACGAAGGAGCAAACCCCACAGGCGCCTTCAAAGACCGCGGAACCATGGTAGAGATCACAAAAGCCCTCGAACTGGGGAAAAAAGCAGTCTGTTGCGCATCAACAGGCAACATGGCAGCATCAGTCTCAGCCTACGCCGCAAAAGCAGGCCTCCCATGCTACGTAATAGTCCCCGAGGGCACCCCCACAGGCAAACTCGCACAAACCCTCTCTTACGGCGCAAAACTAATCCAGATAAGAGGCACCTACGCTGACGCCGTAAAACTGACAATCAACCTCAGCGAAAAACACAACTTCTACCTCTGCGGAGACTACGCATTCCGTGCAGAAGGCCAGAAATCCATTGCCTTCGAAATCTCAGAACAGCTCGGCTGGCGCGCCCCCGACAAAATAATCATCCCCATAGGCTGCGGCACAAACTCATCAGCAATATGGAAA
Organism: Candidatus Nanohalarchaeota archaeon; assembly: GCA_017610525.1. GTDB lineage: Archaea > EX4484-52 > EX4484-52 > EX4484-52 > B79-G9 > B79-G9. Next base: position 15,092 of record JAFCBW010000004.1, read on the forward strand.
GGCTTCAAAGAATACAAAAAACTAGGCTTCATAGACACACTCCCAAAAATAATCGGCGTACAGGCAAAAGGAGCAAACCCCATAGTCTGCGCCTACAAAAAAAAGCAAAAGACATTCAAGATACAGGAAAACCCATCCACAATATCATCAGCAATATGTGTAGGCGACCCACTCGACGGCAAAAAAATACTAAAAGCAATCCACGAATCCGGCGGCTCAGCACTCGACGTAGACGACAAAGACACACTAAACGCACAAATACTCCTCGCAAAACAAGAATCAATATTCGTAGAACCATCAGCAGCCACAGGCCTCGCAGCACTAAAAAAAATGCTAAAAAATAAACAAGTAACCCCCGACGAAAAAATAGTCCTGGTAATGACCGGCGCAGGCCTGAAAGACCCGTCATCAGTACTGAAAGTACTCCCTACATGCCCTGTAATCGACCCCATCGACGAAGAAGTTGACCGCTTCCTCAACAAAAAATACTACCAGATATGCTCAGCAAACATCAGCACAGACGACAAAAAAATACTCTTTGATAAGACCCCGACAGACAAGAAAATAGAAAAAACAGTAAAAGATGAATTCGACATCGAGCTAACAAGCTCAGACCTTGAAAACGCAAGAGAACAAATAATATCATTTCTGAAAAGAGGAAAGCAGATAAAAAGAGCCGACCTCCAGATGATAATAGAAAAAAGCATCCGAAAAGGAAAAATAAAAACAATAAAGATCATAGACTTCAGCGTAAACTCAGAAAAACACAAACCACCAGTAGCAAACATCCAGCTGGAATACAAAAACAGCACATACAAAGAATCCTCAACCGGTGTCGGGCCAGTAGACGCACTCATCAAAGCATTCCACAAAGCCCTCCTGAAAAACAACATGAACTACATACTGACAGACTACAAAGTAGACATAAAAACCAAAGACTCAGACTCCACAGTAGACATAAAAATGGCTGTAACAGACATGAAAACCAACACCACAGTAATCGCGATGGGCACAAGCCCCGACATCATAGTCGCAAGCATCGAAGCCTTTGAAGAAGCATCCAACCTGCTATACAACAAAAGCAGATAACAAAAATCTCAAGACACAATTACATACACCATTAACCGGGTGGGTGGAAGTTCGAGGACGGACTACCCCAAAACACCAAGGGGGAAAAACCGTAAAGAGGAATCAAATGAACACGAAAAAGTAACATTAGGTCGCACATTCATCCTGAAACTCAACCACAACGACAACTTCCTAGATAGGTGACAAAAAAAATGCTATCAGACACAGTAAAAAAAGGAATTCAGCGCGCCCCAAACCGCGCCCTGCTCCGCGCAGACGGACTCACAGACGCAGACTTCAAAAAGCCATTCATAGCAATAGCAAACTCCTACAACAACATCATCCCCGGCCACATCCACCTGAACGAACTAAAAGAAGAAGTAAAAAAAGGCATAGAAGACGCCGGCGGATACCCCTTCGAATACGGCGTCCCCGGCATCTGCGACGGCATAATCATGGGACATGGCGGAATGCGCTACTCACTTGCATCCCGCGAGACAATCGCAGACTGCATAGAACTCATGACACACGCCCACTGCTTCGACGGCTGGGTAGGCGTAACAAACTGCGACAAAATAACCCCTGCAATGCTAATGGCAGCAGCAAGAATAAACATCCCGGCAATAATCCTGACCGGCGGCCCAATGGATGCCGGCACAGCCAACAACAACCAATGCGACCTCATATCCGCATTCGAGGCAGTCGGGCAATACAGCGCAGGCAAGATCACAGAACAACAGCTGCAGGAAATCGAAAAAAACTGCTGCCCCGGCGCAGGCTCATGCGCAGGACTCTTCACCGCAAACACCATGGCCTGCATGACAGAAGCCCTGGGCATGTCTTTGACCGGCTGCGCAACAACCCTCGCAATATCCGAAAAAAAGAAAAAGCAGGCCTACGAAACAGGCAGGCAAATAGTAAAACTAATAAAAGCAAACCTGACCCCGAAAGACATCATGACAGAAGACGCATTCCAGAACGCCGTAACAGTAGACATGGCAATCGGCGGATCAACAAACACAACACTCCACATCCCCTCAATCGCAAAAGAACTAAACATAGACATCACACCCGACACATTCGACAAAATCGCAAAAACCACCCCAAACATCTGCTCAATAAGACCCAGCGGCTCATACTTCATGAAAGACCTCGACACAGCAGGCGGCATCCCATCAGTCCTGAACCGTCTGAAAGACAGGCTAAAAGACTCAAAAACAGTAAACCTGAAATCAATCAAAGAGATAGCCGAACAATCACAAATACTAAACCCCGAAATAATAAGGCCACTGGACAACCCCTACCACAAAGAAGGCGGCATAGCAGTCCTCAAAGGCAACATCGCAAAAAACGGCTCAGTAATAAAGCAGACAGCAGTAAACAAAGACATGCTAATCCACACAGGCCCCGCAAAAGTCTTCGAAGACGAAGACACACTGATGAAAGCAATCCTTGAAAACAAAATCAACGAAGGCGACGTAATAATCATAAGATACCAGGGAAAAGCAGGCGCACCCGGCATGCCGGAAATGCTCTCCCCGACATCAGCCATCATGGGCGCCGGCTACAAAAAAGTAGTTCTCATAACAGACGGCAGATTCTCAGGCGGCACAAGAGGCCCCTGCATAGGCCACATCGACCCCGAAGCATATCTCGGCGGCGCAATCGCAGCAGTAAAAGATGGCGACATGATAGAGATAGACATCCCCGCCCGAACCCTAAACGCAAGACTGACAGACGAGCAGATACAGAAGCGCATGAAACAGGCAAAACCACCAGAGCGCACATTGACACACTTTCTAAAACAATACCGCGAAAAAGTCAGCTCAAACCCTAAAACACATATTAACTCCGCCCCCCAATAAATAGACCATGCCAAACGCAGTAACCCACATCCTGATACCAATAATCCTAATAGACATCATAAGAGACTACAAACTAAAAAACAAAAGAGTATTGACAAACAAACACATCCTTCTCTGCGGCATAGGCGGCATCCTCCCAGATCTGGACGTAGCCTTTGGTCTCGTAATGACCATACTGAACGGCTCAGCCCCCATGGCATTCCACAGGACATACACCCACTCCATATTCGCACCACTACTACTCTTAATAATCACCGCAATACTCCACTACAAAAAGAAAAAAGAGCCATTCAAAATCTCCCTCATGATAACAATCGGATACATAATCCACCTCCTCCTCGACGCCATACTCATAGACAGCATCATGCCATTCTACCCATTTAGCACAGCAAAATGGGGCTTAAACCTAATAACAGGAGACGAGTTCGGAACAACCTTAATGCTTGCCCTGGACACAGTAATCCTACTTGCATGGCTCATCCACGAGCAGATAAAACACAAAATAATCGACTACATCTAAGACAAAAAACAAACAAAAGAGAAAAAGCAGGAAAAAATAGTCTGAACAAACACCTACTCAGTAGGAAGCTCGGATACAGACTCAAAAATACGATGATAATCCAGACCTTCAGACGTAATTGAATATTTCTCTTCTTGACGGCATAGCAAATCATCTCCAACCATCGTCTCCAGATACTTAGAAAGATCACCCTCATCCAAAGAGACATAGTCCCCTATTTTATCCTCTGTCCATCCAGGAACTCCCTTTACAGCAGTCAAAATACCATAAACAACTTCAGCACAACCAGGATTACCTGTAATTTCAATCAGCATTTCATTTTTATCCATTAAAACACCACCCATTAATTTCAAACTAGTAGCTACAACATAACCTAAAACCTTTTTAAACCTTTTCACAAACACCAAAAAACCATTCCCAAAAACAACATATAAAAACATGGCACCCCTAAAATAACAGCGTGACAACCATGTCAGAAATAAAATCAGAAAAAATCTGGATGAACGGCAAACTAACAGGCTGGGACAACGCAACCGTCCACATCATGACCCACGCACTCCACTACGGCTCAAGCGTATTTGAAGGCATAAGATGCTACAACACAAAAAAAGGCCCAGCCATATTCCGCTTAAACGACCACACAAAACGCCTCCTTGAATCCGCAAAAATACACCGCATGAAAATCCCCTACACCCAATCCGACATCAACACAGCAATAAAACAAACCATAAAAGCAAACAACCTAAAAGAATGCTACATCCGCCCACTCATCTACAAAAGCACAGGCGGCATCAGCCTAAACCCCCTCCCCGTAAAAACCGACACAGCAATCGCAGTCTGGTCATGGGGCGCATACCTTGGAGAACAAGCCCTAAAAACCGGCATAGACGTAAAAATATCCACATGGACAAGAATGGCCCCAAACACCCACCCCGGCATGGCAAAAGCAGGCGGCAACTACATAAACTCCCAACTCGCAAAAATAGAAGCCGTAGAAGACGGCTACGCAGAAGCAATAATGCTAAACAGCGCAGGCTTTGTAGCAGAAGGCACAGGCGAAAACATCTTCATCATAAAAGACAACATAATCCACACCCCAAAAACATCAGACTCAATACTGCCCGGCATAACAAGAGACTCAATAATAAAACTAGCCAAAGAACTAAACTACAAAGTAAAAGAAACCACAATCCCAAGAGAAATGCTCTACATCGCAGACGAGCTGTTCTTCACAGGCACAGCAGCAGAAGTAACCCCCATAATATCCGTAGACAAGATAACAATCAGCAAAGGCGCGCGGGGCCCAATAACAGAAAAGCTCCAGAGCGCATTCTTCAACATCCTGAAAGACGGAAAAAGACCAGACTGGTTTGAACTTGTAGACTAATAAACACAAACCCTATCCCGCAAACACACAACCAGACTCAAAATCAAACCGCGGGACAATATCATAGGCATCCAACTTCAAACAAAAATCAAGATCATCATCCTGCTTCAATCTCCTCAGGCGACTCGCGCCGCGAGACATCAAAATCTCTCTCTTAACACCCTCAAAATCAGGACATTCTCCCAAAAGCTTACCTTTGATATACTCAGCACAAAGCTCATCCTCCACACACGCACTACGGGACGCAAAACCCATAGCAACAAGACTCACCTCTCGCGGATTCCTCTTATTGATATACTCAACAACCGCAGAAACATTAGCAAAACTGCCAACAATAATCTCATCTGACCTACCCGCACCCACAATCCCCTGCGTTCCGGCAGACGTCGTAATAATAACCCTCTCCCCTTTAAGCCGCAAACTAGAAGCCTCAGTAGGCGAATTACCATAATCAAACCCATCCGGGACAAGACCCTTCCTCTCCCCAAAAAGCAGACAGCGCGGACTCTTCTTCTTCAGACCGAGCGCATCATCCAGGCTGCCAACAGGAATAACACATTTTGCCCCTTGCCCAAGACACGCAATAATAGTGTTGCTCGCCCTGAAAACATCAATGGTTACAGAAATACCGCGAGCTTCCCGCGCACCATCCAGACAACTCATCCGCAAAGTATCATAAACCTTCAGAGAACTATACTCTTGCCTTACCAAAAGAGGAATCTCTGTACACCCAAGCACAACCGCTTCCACCCCCTCATCAGCCATCTTCCTGATAACAGACATATAACCCAGCCTCGCCTCTTCTGTAATCTTCCCATGCGCCAGCTCATCCCATATAATCCTATCCACAAAATCCCTATCCCCCTCATCCGGCACAACCACATCAATACCATATTCACCAAACGTCTTCTGAAAATAACCAAACTCCATAGTCTGCTTTGTACCAAGCAGCCCAACCTTAGAAAACCCATCCGCCTTTATCTCACTTGCCGTAGCATCCATAATACTCAAAACATAAAGAGGAGACAACTCCCGAATCTTATCATAAGCATTGTGCGGCGTATTCGAAGCAATCGCAGCAAAATCAGCCCCAGCACCCTTTAAATCATAAATCCCTGCCACAATAATCTCCGCAACCCTATCCCAATCATTGTCATCCTGCGCATCCACAACTTCCGAAAGATTCAGGCTCCGAATAGTCACCTGCGGAAAATTCAACCCCCCAGACATCTCATTATAGCCCTGCGTTATAAACCTATAATATTCAGCCGTAGATTCAGGACTCAACCCACCAATAATCCCAATACGCTTAGGCTCTGTCATAACAAATACAAGAACTCCAAACTACAACAATTTTACCCCCGCCATGACAGGGACTAAACCCCAAACTCCCTCGAAACCACCTTAATCTCCGCCTTCCGCAAATGCTCAAGCACCGTAGCCTTATTCAGCCCAAGCCGGCGCGCAAGCTCCTGACAGGAAATCCCCCGCGGCCACCGGTAATACCCAAGCTCAAGCGCCGCCTTAATAACCCTCTCTTGCTGCGAAGACAGATTAAACCCATCAAAAGTAGACCTCTTCAGATACAGAAGCTCAAACTCACCCAGAAGCTTAATCTCATCAATCGCGCCCTTAATAAACTCCTTCTTAGGCGAAGCAACGCACCAAACCTCCCACCCATCAACAAGCGGCACCCTCTTTGGAACAAAACACTTATTCTTAAGAATAGTATGAACAACAGAACCAATACGGGAAGTATCAGTAAACACCTGCAAAAAAAGCTTCCTGTCAGTCTCCTCAAGCACATTGAACCGAACAACAACCCCATTACTATCAAAATACTCCTTAATAAGAGCAGCCTCCTTTTGAGAAGCAAGCGACACCTCAGTAACATCCTGCACAAAATCAGGAGTGAGACTGACAGTAACATGCGTAACAAAAGCGCTCTTGAAGCGCGAAAGCCCCACAGTCCAACACCCACGATGCCGAAGTTTAAACTTAGCTTCAAACATAAATCATATACGTGCCTAAATCTATAAAAACATAACAGACGAGACAAAAAGACGCACAAATACACACAATATCAGAATTACACGGGATTTTGTCCATAGAACTCGTTGTTATATTCAATAATTCTTTAGCAGCAGTGCGAAAGCTTTTTAAAATTCACAAAAATTATAGCTATTATGCCACGATTAGAAGTAGTTGTACAATCAAAAAAAGACTATTATAAAGAACAGCATGATAAATTAAGAATTATATGGCATATGATATCATCTGGTTTATTTACATTATTATTTTGGGCTTTTATCCCATCACTAACTACAACATTATTTTGGATTTTTTTAGGATTCATGTTTTTATTCGTATTTGCCGACTCAACTAAGAATAAAAAAATGAAAGCGTATACGCATGTATTTTTGGGGTTGCTTTATTCCATATGGGGAATTTTGTTCTTAATTTTTTCAATTGTATTTGTAGAGACAACTGACGAAAGAATATTTGGTTTTATTATAACAACAGTTTTTTTTTCTGTTGCTTATCAAAAGATAAAGAAATATACAAACGTATTTGATGTTTTACAAAAAAATGGCAGACACAGTAAGAGACTAGACAAAAGAAAACTTCACCCTCTACGCAGAACCCAGCTACGAATCAGACACCCTGACAACCACTACAAACACAAAAAACATCTCCGTAGCAGACCTCAACCAAAAACTAAGCGAATGTAACTACACAATCTCCAACGGCTACGGAATCTTGAAAGTTTATATCAAACTTTACAGATTAAGGACAACATCATACCATTAATGAATAGCGCAACAACACCCGCAATTTATTGCCAGCTGTAATATCCCGTTTTCATTTCCCCCCTATTGGCTGAATGT
>JAFCBW010000179.1 GCA_017610525.1 Candidatus Nanohalarchaeota archaeon
CAACTTACAGGAAGCGTACATCAAAAAAGCAGAAGAAGCATTAGAATCAATGAGGCTGATGAAAAACAAAGATTGGAAAATCACAACCGCATACTACACATTATATTTTTCGCTATACTCAATACTCATGAAACTCGGCATAAAATGTGAGATACATTCATGCACAATCGCATTCATGAACGAATTTTTAGATGAATAATTTACTCGCGAAGAATGTTCCCTGCTGGAAAATTCACTAAACGCAAGAGTCAATGCACAATATTACATCGGCCGGAAGGTTCCTGACTCATTCTACGAAAAAATGATCGAACACGCGCCTGAATTCTTCGCAAAATGCAAGTCAACAGCCCAAATCATTGACGAAAGAAAGATTATGGAAATTCAGAACAAACTAAAGGCACTGCGCTAAATCAGTCCTAATTCTCCCGTATCCACTTGCGCGCATATTCAATCCTTTTCTTCGCCTACGGGTGTGGGAACAGGAAATACTCAACCAAAGGATGCACAGAATCATATCACTAATCCACTTCTCACATGACTCTTCATATAATCCTCATTATCAGAATCAACTTCCCTCAGCACTCAATTCAAAAAAACTCACCCGACAATATCGCAAAGCCTGCCCTTCGCAACAGCATCCTTGACCTCAAGCGCAATCCTTCTACCGCACGACACAGGCTTCCCATAAGAAAGATAAGAATAAGGCGACCCGTCAGCATAGATATTAGTCCCTGCAACAATCCTCGCACTGGCCTCAAACACCTTGATCTCAAGTTCAGGCGTAACAACAGTCTCAAGACAGAAAGGCCCGATCATCCCCGGCGAAAAAAGATCGCACGACGCATCAACAACTCTCTTGCCTATCTCAAAAACTTCCGGGAGCAAAGACTCCCGAAGGACGCACCCCGTATTCCCTGTAACCGTATAAGAAGCATCAACACCTGCTTTAGCCATCTCAGCCCCAGACATCCCCAGCCGGTGCAGCTCATCAATATTGCTCTCATCACGCCTGTCAATCCCAGTCAACTCAAGCGACCCCCTCTTGCATGGATAACCCTTATCAGAAAAAGGGCTGTAAAAATAATGCATATAATACCTCACACCCACCAGATACTCCTGTATTGTCGTATTCCCATCGGTTATTCCGCGCTTCTTGACCTCATCATAATACTCCTTTGGCGAAGCCACCTTAAAATACCCTGATCCTCCCTTAGCCCCGTCAAACTTCACAATGCAAAGACAATCAATATCATCCGGACTGGAAAACACCCGTGGCATAGAAACCTTACTCTTCTCGGAAAGCCACTCCCTCTCCTTCTTCCTGTCACTCTCCCAATCAAGCACCGCCCTGTTGCCGATCATCGGCACATACAGCTTATCCTCAATATTCTTTGCCCCGAGATACTCCACAAAAGACCCGTGTGGCACAAGAATGACATTTTTAGAAACAAGCTCATCCTGCATCGAAGGCTTAAGAATATCCTTGATACTGTCAACAACAACAAACTCAGAAGGCTGCGCATATCCAAACGCCTTATAGGTATCAACCCTGTCCCTGGCACAAATCCCTACAGTCTTAAATCCCTCATCATGCGCCCCTGCAAAAATCTGCAGCGCAGAATGCGAACAGACAGTAGCGATCTTGATATCACCCTTCTTATACTTCTCAAGCGCACCATGAATCCGGGATACAGGTATCATTCCCATAAACAAATAATAGCCATACTACTTTATTAATATTGATGCATGTCTCGCAGTTTCAGTTGTTCTAATCCTCCGCAACAACAGAAATACAAAGAAACTATATAAAGAAAAAACACCAATAAACTAGTATGCGAAGCACCACAAACCCAAAAGAGAGTAATATAACTCAAAAATGGGTAGATTTACTCATACCTTTTTCCGCAAACTATTCAGAAAGGTTATCTGCAACAGAAATATCAAAAAGATGCCATATACCCCAGCAGACAGCCTCAAGAGGGCTGAACGAACTTTCAGAGAACAACCTCATGGACTACAAAATAGAAGGCAGAAACAAGCTTTTTTACATCGGCCTTAAAAAAATGTCTTCAAAAAACATACTGAACATAATAGAAAACCACAAATCATTAACATTTCTCCTTGAAAACAAAGACATTCATGTAATATTAAATGATATCCTTCCGGCCTGCAATGGTCTCATGATATTCGGCTCATATGCAAAAGGCACAGCCAGCACTACTTCAGACCTTGACATAGTAATATTTAGAAGCAAAAGAAAAATACATGATATCAAAAGAAGATACACAACAGAAATAAACGAGCACTATACATCATACAGTGAATTCAGTAAACTTCTCAAAAAAGAGAACCCTCTCTCAATTGAAATTGCAGAGAATCACATCATGTTTGGAAATATTTCAAAGATGGTCGATATACTATGGAGTTGGAACTATGGGCGCAGACAAAAATAAGCTAAGCTGGTGCATGAAACAG
>JAFCBW010000049.1 GCA_017610525.1 Candidatus Nanohalarchaeota archaeon
CTAAAGCACTTGGCCTTGCAGTCAAGATTATCTATAGTGTCGTCAGAACTTGTGTCAACGTTCTCGAAAAACTCGGTAAGAGATCCATGGGCCATGAAAAACAAGGATAAAACAATGGCAAGCCCGATTACAAGAGTGACTATGACACCGATTGATTGATCCATACCAATACGATTAGACATAAAGAATAGGTTGGATCAGATTGTTTGCTTTTTTTTAGTTTCAATATGATTAGGATAATCATGTTTCAACAATTTGTGAACAGAGGCGCTGAGTTAAAGTTCCTGGAAGATTTGTATAAAGAGAAAAGTATTGTGTGATTCTGGCAGATATGTAAAAAGTTATTCGAAGTATTTATAAATGTAGAGAAAGAATATAGAATTATTATGAAAACAGTATCAGTTATTTTGAAAGGAAACATCCAGAAAGTCGGATATAGGGCAAAGATTATAGATATTGCCTCCAGGTTGGGTATTAATGGTGAAATTGAAAACCATAATGATATGAGTGTCAGGATAATTGCGCAATCATCTGATGAAGATAAAATAAAGGAATTTGTCAGGCAGGTAAATATCAAAAATACATTAATCAGAGTTGATAATGTTTCTGTTGAACCTCTTGATACCGATAAAATTTACACTGATTTTAAGAAAGTTGTTAAGGCAAAGGAAACCGATGAGCGGCTAGATAGTGCTGTTGATCATTTAAAAAAACTGATTGAAGTTACGAAAGAGGGAGTAGGATACTCAAAGCAAAGCGCGGAATATTCAAAGCAAAGCGTGGAATATTCAAAGCAAAGCGTGGAACTTACAAAGCAGAATTTAGAACTCACAAAATACGGAATAGATGAGAACAAAAAGGGATTCAGCAGCATTACAAAGGAAATCAGGGAAGGAAATGATAAACTATCAGGCAAACTTGATGTTATCCACAAAGATTTATCTGTCAATCTAAAATCTTTCCACCATGATACTGTCGTTCGGTTTGATATAGTTGACGCCAAGTATGGGCTGATTGCAAAAAACATGGAGAAAATCTTCTATGAGATGAAAGAGGAAAGAATTGAAACAAGAAAGACAATGAAAGAACTTATTGGCGCAGTTCTTAAAGTTGCTGAGAAGAAATAAGGGTCTCGTTTTTTGGATGTGACCGTAATATTATAGGGTGTTTTTTGCGAGCCATATGTGATCATGGCAGACATGCTAAAAATTATTCGAATTCGCGCGCCCATACCTCATCTATGCGCTTCTGGTATTCTTCGATGTCTTCGTCTGTGAGGTGGCGGAATCGCGCCTGCGCTTTGAGGTATTCTTTTACGGGGGTGCCTTTGGGTTTGTAGGTCAGGGTCTTTGTTTTGCTATCTCGATTGTCTTTGATTCGTCGAAGCGCCAGCCGATGGTGCAGGGGCAGTGGATGTGGATGTATTTCGGGCCTTTGATTGACAGGGCTTTTTTTATCTTTTTGTCGAGGTCGAAGGGCTGGGCTATTGATGCGGTTGCTACGTATGGAATATGGTGGGCTGCGGCTATAGATGGCATGTCTTTTTTCCACTGGCCTTTTCCTTTTGATGCGGGGCCGGATGGTGTTGTTGTGGTTGATGCGTGCCAGGGGGTGCTGCCTGAGCGCTGGACGCCGGTGTTTGCGTAGGCTTCATTATCATAGGTGATTACAAGGACGTTGTGGCCGCGCTCCCAGAGGCCGGAGATTGCCCGGATGCCTATGTCTAGCATGCCGCCGTCGCCTCCTAAGGCTATGACGTTTACGTCTTCTTTACCTTGCATGTCGAGGGCTTCTCTTATGCCGGATGCTACGGATGCTGCGTTTTCGAAGAGGACGTGTATCCAGGGGATTTTCCATGAGGTTGTGGGGTACTGGCTTGTGGTTACTTCTATGCAGCCGGTTGCGTTGCAGATGACTGTGTTTTTGCCTGCGGCTCTTAAGAGCAGGCGGATTGCTATTGCGGGTCCGCATCCTGCGCAGGTACGGTGTCCGGGTGCCAGTAATTCGTCTTTTTTCATGTCAATTCACACATTTTCAGGGTTATTTTTCCATGAGCCATTCTATGTGGCCGTCTTTTTTGTCAATAGATTCGTTGATTATGGTTTCTATGTCGTCTGTTCGGCAGTCCATGCCGCCGATGCCGACTATGTAGTCCAGTATTTTGGGGGTGTCTTTCACGTTACAGTGGATGCTTCGGATTTCATCGAACAGGGCGCCGCATGAGGTGCCTAAGGATATGTTTTTTTCGAGGATTATTACTGTTTCTTTGCCTTTTAGGGCGTTCAGGATGTCTTTTTTTGGGAACGGACGGTAGCTTTTGATTCTCAGGAGACCGGCGTCGTCTCTTTTGTCTACTACTTCTTTTACGTTGCCGGATAGTGAGCCCATTGTGATTATTATTGTTTTTTTGCCTTTTGTCTTGTATTCTTCTATGAGACCGTTTCCGTATGTGCGGTTGAAGATTTTTGCGTAGTCGTCGTGGCATTTTTTGATTGTGTCTGCGGATGCGTCTATTGCGTCTGAGAGGTCTTTTTTTAGTTCTGCGTAGGGCTTTGGGAATGCAAATGGGCCTTGAGTGCATGGTTTTTCGGGGTCCAGGATTGCGTGCTGGGGGTTGTATTTTTTCAGGTATTTTGAGACGTCTTCGGGCATGTCGAGGACTTCTACTACGTGGGTGAGGAAGAAGCCGTCCATGCAGACCATTACAGGGAGGAGGACTTGTGTGTCTTCTGCGATTTTGTATGCCTGGATTATTGTGTCTACTATTTCCTGGACTGTCTCACAGTAGAGCTGGATCCAGCCTGAGTCGCGGGCGCTGATTGAGTCCTGCCAGTCGTTCCAGATGTTGATGGGGGCGGATAGTGCGCGGTTGGCGACTACCATGACTATGGGGAGGCGCATGCCGGATGCGGCGAACAGGACTTCGTTCATGAGGGCAAGACCTTGCGAGGCGGTTGCTGTGAAGACGCGCGATCCTGCTGCGCTGCCACCGACGCATGCGGATAATGCTGAGAATTCTGAGTCTACTTCGATGTGTTTTGATTTTAGTTTGCCTTGTGCTATTAGTTTTCCGAGGTTTTCGACTATGTGGGTCTGTGGGGTTATCGGGTATGCGACTACCATGTCGGGTTCGCAGAGTGCTGCGGCTTTTGCTGTTGCAAGGCTTCCTTCCATTACGGTTTTTGTCATGGTATCACTTTTTTTCTATTTCTTTAGATATTGCTTTTACGGGGCATTCGTTCATGCAGATTAAGCATCCTTTGCAGTAGTCGTAGTCGATTATGCATTTTTTGCCTATGATCTCTATGCAGCCGTCAGGGCAGAAGCGCTCGCATATTCCGCAACCGATGCATTTGTCTTTGTCGACTATGGGCTTGAATGTGCGCCATGTGCCTGTCTTGTTTATTGTTGTGCTTCCTACATCGGTTATTATTCCGCCGGGGATGTGTTTTTTTGTCATGAGTATCATCTATTCGAGGTTGTTGTATACTTCTCTTGCTGCCAATATGTTTGTGCCTGCTATCTTTTCCGGCATGTTCTCTTTGATGGCTGCCTCAATTGATTCGATTGTTACTTCGCCTGTGGCTTTTGAGAATGCGCCGAGCATGGGGGTGTTTACGAAGGGCTTTCCGATTATTTCGAGTGCGATTTTTGTGATGTCTTCGGTTTTTACTGTGAAGTCGCCTTTGAGTCCGAGCTCTTCAGGGGTCTTTGATGAGTTGATTATCAACATGCCGCCTTTTTTTATGCCTTCTGTTACGTTTACGACGTCGATGAGGGTTGCGTCGAGGACCATCACATAGTCGGGGTCTTTTACCTGCTGCCTTAGGCGGATGAAGTGGTTGTCGATGCGGGTGAATGCGAGTACGGGGGCACCGCGTCTTGCTACGCCGAAGAAGGGGAATGATTGTGAGTATTTATTGTCTTTGAAGGCGGCTATTGCGAGGAGTTCTGCAGAGGTTACTGCGCCCTGGCCGCCGCGTCCGTGTATTCGGATTTGTTTTAGGGTTCTGCCAGGAGAGGTAGAAGTCATAGGCATATTATTGGGGTGATGGTATTTAAATGTTTGGTCTGAAAGATGATGTATATGTGATGCGTATGATTCGGGATGTTTTTTTTGAGGTCTGGCATGTTTTTTTGTGTTCGCTTAAGGTGTATAAAAATAGCGGGCGAAAGCTTGTTTTGCCTGTCGTGCTTATGGGGTGTTTTTCGGTTCTTTCGGATGTGTTTTTGATCGAGGATGCAGGGCTTATAATCATGGTTCCTTTGATGGGGCTTTTTCTTGTGGGTTTTGCGGTTGCGCGCAATATCATCAAGGCGGTTGCGCTTGGGAGTTATTCTTCTGATATGAAGAGGGTTTCGTCTGCGTATAAGGGGAGTAATGCCAAGGTTGTGCTTGCGGATGTTTTTGTGTTCGGTGTGTCGATTGTTTTGTTTTCTGTTGTTGGGACTTTTGTGATCTTTGAGTATATCAAGGGAGGGGTGTCTAAGGAGGTGGCGGCGCAGATGCTTGGGTTTTTGATGATGTTTGTTCTTGTGTCTGTGACGTATGTTGAGAAGTATGCTAATGTGGCTATTTTGGTTCATGGGACCAGAAATTTTTTGCATGGTATTTTTCTTGGGTTACGGGATCTTTTTTCTTATTGGCGGTTTACTTGTGCGCTTATAATTTTACAGAGTGCGCTTCTTTGCCCGACGTTTCTGATTGTGATGAAGGTGAATGTGGTGATCAAGGTGCTTGCGGGGTTCTATACTGTGCTTGTGATGCCGGCGTTTGTTATTCCTACTGCGCTTCTGATTGTCAGGAGGAAGGATGAGGAGAGGGGCTCTGTGGTTTTTGGGGCGGTTGTTGTTTTTCTGGTGTTTGTTTTTGTTGCGTTTTGTTATTCTTCCTTTTTCGGGGAGCTTTTTTCAGGTGAGATGGAGAGGGTTTTCAGTTCTTTGGAATGAGTGGCTGTCGGCAGGTATTGTGTGTTATTCTCTTGTCGTGGTTGTATTGATGTAGGGGTAATTGTTGTTTTTTGAATTATGTATTTGGTTTTTTTGTCATTATGTATTATGTATGCAAAAATTGGTTCTGAGATATGGGGGAAGTATATATAGGCAGAAGACTATAGATGTAGTATGACATTGTGTAATACAATGTAATACATAATAAGAGGTGATGCCCACTACATATCGAGAAATTTAAAACTAAAGGGTCCGGGTGACTATTGTACTATGTCCGTGGAACAAATTCCACTTATTGATTGGTTGATGGTCAAAAGCACCCGGATTCGTATAATCACCTCTTCTTCTTTTGCGTGTTGTTTGTTAGTGAGTTTGTTCTTCTGTGTGTGATTTTCGGTTGTTTACGTTGAGTTCTTATGAGATGTTTTTGTGGGGTTTAGAGTTGATAATGCGGTTAGGTTTTCGGCGTGCGTCTCTTGTTAGTATTTCGTGGTGGTTGTGGTATTGTGCCGTGTTTTTCTTATTATTGTATTAATTATGCGTTTTCTTTGGTTTTTTTGTATTTATAATGCGTAAAATGTTTTTGAAAAGTAGGTTAAGTATATATAGGGGCGCGATAATATGGTGTAATACAAGGTAATACAATGTAATACGCTTGAGGGGTGATAGACACTATATAAAAATATAATGAAAGTAAAAAAAAGATGGACCCGGGATGTGAGTGTGTAATGTCCGTGGAGCAAATCTACATTAGAATTTGACTGATTGCGCCAACTCGCCCGGGTCCGGAATATCATCTGTTTCTTTGGTTTTTTGTGGGGGTTTAATTGTTTTTGTGAGAAGTGTTTTGCGCGTGTGCTTGTTTATTATTATAATTTTACTGTGAGTTCACGGATGCGCTCGTGGATCTCGTATTTGGGTTTTGTGCCGTCGAGAATTATTATGTCCAAGGGGAGATTTTCTTTTAGGGAGAGGTATGAGCGGCGCAGCTTGCGCTGGAAGTCTTCGTTTTCGAATATGACTTTGGTCTTTCCGCGGCGTTTTGTGAATTCTTCGGGAGGGATGTCGAGGATGAATACGATGTCGGGTTTTTCTACGTAGCGGTTGAGTTCTTTTACCCAGTCGTACCTGCAGCCCTGAAGGGGCTGGTATGCGAGGGATGAGAGGTATGAGCGGTCTGCGATTATATAGTCGTATTTTTCTTTTGCGTATTTTAGGTTCTGGTCGTAGGATAGCATGCGGTCGAGTGCGAATGCCAAGGCGGTTGTCTCGGGGCGGGATGCGGTTGATTTTATCATCTGCTGTATGTGTTTTCCGATGGGGCTTGCGGAGGGTTCTATGTTGTGGTAGACTTTGAATTTGTGGTTTTTCAGGAAGTCGATGAGGAGTTTTGCCTGGGTGGTTTTGCCTGAGCCATCCATGCCTTCTATCACTATGTATGGTGCGGTCATGGGTATGTTTTTGGTTTTTGGTGTATTAATATTTATGGATTGGGGTTTTGAATGGTCACTCATCTTGATCTTAAATGAGAGTAGAAAAGAAGTTAAATTAATGCGCGGAAGTGGGTGTTATGAATACTGCGCATGATGATGAATTTATGGATGTTTCGGAGGTTGTTAAGTTCGGGATTCCTTCTAAGGTTGTTTCGGTTTTTGAGAAGGAGGGGATTACCCGCTTTAACCCGCCGCAGAAGATGGCTATAGATTCGGGGCTGCTTGATGGCAAGAATATGGTTGTTGCGTGCCCTACGGCTTCTGGGAAGACCATCATTGCTGAGCTTGCTATTGTGAATACTGTGCTTAATCTTCACAAGAAGGCGGTTTATATTGTGCCGCTTAAGGCGCTTGGGAGTGAGAAGTATAGGGAGTTCAAGGAGAAGTACGAGGGGATGGGGATCAAGGTTGCGCTTTCTATGGGAGGGCATGATTCCAAGGAGATGTGGCTTGCGGAGTATGATGTGATCATTGTTACGTGCGAGAAGCTTGATAGTCTCATACGGCATGGGATTGATTGGGTGCGCGATATCGGGCTTGTGGTGTGTGATGAGATCCATCTTTTGAATGATGTTTCGAGGGGACCTACTTTGGAGGTCACTATTACGAGGCTGCGGGATCTGGTCCTGTTCCAGATTCTTGGGCTGTCGGCTACTATCAGTAATAGTGATGAGCTTTCGGGGTGGCTTTCGGCTTCGCTTGTGAAGTCAGATTACAGGCCGGTTGAGCTTGCGGTCGGGGCTTATTATGATTGTAAGATGTATTTTGATGGGAGAGAGCAGGAGGTAGGCAGGAGGAGTGATAGCCTGCTTGCGCTGATCGAGTATATTGTGGGTTCGGGGAAGCAGGCGATTGTGTTTGTCAATTCGAGGCCGAGTGCGGAGAGCCAGGCTGAGAAGGCGGGGACGGTTACGAAGAAATATTCCAAGGGGATGGATAAGGTTTCTTCTTCTGTGCTTTCGGCTATTTCGCAGCCTACCAAGCAGTGCCGGAGGCTTTCGAGGATTGTTTCAGATGGCGCTGCGTTTCATCATGCGGGGCTTGCGCCTAAGCAGAAGGATATTGTTGAGGAGAATTTTAAGAATGGGAAGATTAAGGTTATTTGCGCTACGCCTACGCTTGCGGCAGGGGTGAACCTTCCTGCGGCTTATGTTGTTGTGAGGGATCTTTCCCGGTATATGGGGGGGTATGGGATGCGACCTATTCCGGTGCTTGAGTTTCAGCAGATGGCGGGGCGGGCGGGGAGACCGAAGTATGATGATAAGGGTGTTGCGCTTGCGTGTGCCAAGAGTGAGTATGATGTCGATCGGGTGATGGATGAGTATGTCAATGCGGATTGTGAGAAGATTTTTTCGAAGCTTTCTTTGGAGCCTGTTTTGCGCTCGCAT
Organism: Candidatus Nanohalarchaeota archaeon; assembly: GCA_017610525.1. GTDB lineage: Archaea > EX4484-52 > EX4484-52 > EX4484-52 > B79-G9 > B79-G9. The sequence continues at coordinate 7,832 of JAFCBW010000049.1, forward strand.
ATCCTTTCTTTGATTGCTACGGGGCATGTGTATAGTGATAAGCAGTTGATGGATTTTATGGAGAAGACGTTTTATGCGTTCCAGTATAATGATCTTTTTGAGCTTAAACGTAATGTTGGTACAGTTGTTGATATGCTCGGTGATTATAAGCTGGTTGAGTGGAGTGAGGAGGGGGATATCTCTAGCCCGTCGCTTTTCCAGAGTGCGGATTCTTATCATGCGGTGCGGAAGATGCGTGCGACTGCGCTTGGGAGGCGGGTTGCTGAGCTTTATGTTGATCCTGTGACTGCGTGGCTTTTTGTGCATGCGATTAGAAAATGTGCTTCTGTGAGGGTTTCTGAGATTGGGCTTTTGCATCTTGTGTGTTCTGCGCTTGAGATGAGGCCGCGGCTCCGGGTGGGTAAGGGGGATTATGAGTGGATTTATGAGGAGTGTGAGAAGGTTTCGGGGAGGCTGATTGTGCCTGATTTTGCGCGGGCGGATGAGGGGGTGTTTTTGGAGGCTTTTAAGACTGCTTCTGCGCTTGGGGCGTGGATTGATGAGGGGTCGGAGGATTTTTTGATGGAGAGGTTTCGGATGAGCCCGGGGGAGCTTCGGGCGAAGCTTGATAATTGCGACTGGCTGCTTTATGCGGTTTCTGAGATTGGGTTTATTTGCGGTTCTGAGGGGCTGCGGGGGGTTATTGATGAGCTTCGGGTCCGGCTGAAGTATGGGGTTCGTGCGGAGTTGAGGGAGCTTGTGCGGATTCGGGGGATTGGGAGGGTTAAGGCGCGCGCGCTTTTTAAAATCGGGGTAACGGATTTGAGTTCGGTTCGTGGGGTTGCGTTTGCGGAGATTTCTAAGGCGGTTGGGGAGAAGACGGCTGAGGCGCTTAAGAAGAAGGTTGGGGAGGATGTTACCCAACTGAAGGAGCAGAGGCGGTTCGGGTGAGGGTTATTTTTTTAGTAATTTTTCAAATTCATTTCTTTTCAGACCAGCTTGTCTGATAATTACAATAAGAGTTCCAGTATCTATTTCATTATGATTGGGCACAACCACTGCTTTTTTTGTGTCAGAAGTTTCTTTTGTGAGAATGATATGACTTCCCTTTTGCCTCACTGGTTCAAAGCCAATAAGCTTCAGGATTTTGATGATTTTATGCCCTGATAGGACCGGCAATTTTCCCATGTTCAGGCACCTCAAAGTGAGCTATAATTGTGTCTTC
>JAFCBW010000050.1 GCA_017610525.1 Candidatus Nanohalarchaeota archaeon
ACACAAAAAAGCAAAACTAAAACCCTCATCACTACTCTTATTTTTCATCGGCGTGGCAGGCATCATCTACGCCGCAAAACACCTCATCATCTCATCAACCACCATCATGCACTCACTAGGCATAAGCGAAGCAATCATAGGATTCATCCTCATTGCAATAGGAACCTCCCTCCCCGAGCTCGCAACATCCATAGTCGCCGCAAGAAAAGGAAAAACCGACCTCATGATAGGCGACATAATCGGCTCCAACACATTCAACTCACTCGTAGTCCTCGGCGCAAGCTCATTCATAGGAACCGTCTCCGCCCCATCTTCATTCATAACCGCCGCCCTACCATCGATGCTCCTCCTGACACTATTCCTTGCATACGTAGTCTACGACAAAAAAATCACAAAACTCGAAGGCGCAATACTCCTTGCACTCTACATAATAATTCTCGCAGTAACCCTGTAAATCCCCCTCATTCCCGCACAGTACTTCCATTTATCCATTAGTTTCATAGGTACTACAAAACACATATATAGGTATCTCTACATTTAGGCAGTACTGCTAATAAATGGAGGTAGAGCAATATGAGTGTAATACACATAAACAAAAATAATTATGAGCGCGAGGTCAATGATTCCGACATCCCTGTAATCATAGACTTCTGGGCACAGTGGTGCGGTCCATGCCAGATGATGGGATCTGTTTTCGAAGAACTAAGCAAAGACTACACAGGCAAACTGAAATTCGCAAAATTAAACACCGAAGAAGAACCCGCACTTGCAGGCCGGTTTGGAATCAGTGGTATCCCCTGCCTGATAATCACAACACACGGCAAAGAGACAGGCAGAATTGTCGGGTTTGCCCCAAAAGAAATACTAAAGCAAAAAATACAAGACATCATAGGAGGCAGATGAAAATGACACCAAGAAAAATAATATCAAAAATGATGATGGGCGACATCATCTACAAAGTCGAAACCCAAAAAGACTTTGACACCGCACACCGCAGCCTGCTAAAATCAATAGAAAACAACGGCTTCCATGTAACACACATCCACAACATAAAAGAAGCATTCCACAAAGCAGAACTGAAATACGAAGATGGTTTCGAATATCAGCTGGTACAATTCTGCAATGCAAAAAAAGCGCAAAAATCACTATCTATGAGCACAGACGTAGGCGTAATGATGCCAAAGACAATAATTATCTTCACAAAAGACAAAAAGACCTACTTTCAGTTCATGAAGATGAAACCATTCATGGTAAGCCTTATGTTCCCGGACATAAATCTCGCGCCAATGTCCAAAAATGTGATGGCGACAATGACAAAAATCGTCAACGAAGCCGCAATCTGAGAGTGAAACCTATGTGGAAAAAACTATCTTTCTTACAGAAGAACCTTATCTGGAGCATCCCGTCAATAATGGTCCTTGGAATAATTTACGGCTATTTCTACAACCCCACCTCACTAAAAGCATTGATACTCCCCTTTACATTTCTGATGGTCTATCCTATGATGGTAACTCTTCAGATGAAGAAAGTCCTTTCAAAAGGCGACATGAAATTACAGGTAGTAACACAGGTAATAAACTTTGCGATAATCCCATTTGTCGCATACTTCATCGGGACAATATTTTTCAAAGAGAGCCCACTCATTGCACTTGGGCTGCTGATGGCAGCACTGCTGCCGACCAGCGGCATGACCATCTCATGGACCGGGTTTGCTAAAGGAAATCTCAATGCCGCAATCAAGATGACCATAATAGGATTGATAGCCGGTTCCATTGCAGCCCCTGTTTATGCAAAATGGTTGATGGGTACAGTCATTGAAATCCCTTTAGTTGGCATTTTCAGACAAATTGCCCTCGTTGTCTTTCTCCCGATGCTCGCAGGCTATGCAACCCAGCGCATCCTCATACGCGTGCTTGGCGAAGCAAAATATCACAAAGACATAAAGAAGAAATTTCCAATGCTCTCGACACTTGGTGTCCTCGGAATTGTATTTGTAGCCATGGCAATTAAATCAAAGACAATCATTGGCGAGCCATCAATGCTTCTGTATCTGTTTGTGCCTCTGGTAATATTGTACGGCATCAACTTTACTCTAAGCACAATAGTCGGCAAACTATTTTTCAACCGCGGAGATGGTATCGCCCTCGTTTACGGGACCGTTATGCGAAACCTGTCAATTGCCCTGGCAATTTCAATGACTGTCTTCGGTGAAAAAGGATCAGACATTGCACTGATCATCGCAATGGCATACATAATCCAGGTGCAGGCCGCCGCATGGTATGTCCGGTTCACTGATACGATTTTCGGGACAGCTCCCGCAGACATAGTACAGGACGTCATGGCAACCGGTGTATTCTCACTGGATGAAAATGCATCCCTGCATGACGCCATCAGGCTGCTTGATGAAGAGATGATTCACTCCGTCGCTGTCCTCTCCAAAGATGATAAGCCATCAGGCATCATCACTGCTGAAAACATCATCAACCTGATTGCAGGCAATACTCCCCTGGACAAAAAACTAGGCAACTTAAAACTGGCGCCCCCGCTAACATGCAGGCAAGACACCCCCTTAAAAGAAGTTATCGGGAACATGAAAAGAAAGCATGAATACCGGATACTTGTAACCGACAGCAACGGCGCACTCAAAGGCATAGTGACAGAATCCGATATTCTTGACACATTCAGCGCCCCTGCTAAAAACACAAAAAGAACAAAAAACCAATAGGTCCCGATATGTGCCCGCGAGATGTAATGTAAGCCGCCTCACTGGCACCCCCATCATTTTTGAGCCCGCGATATATTTTTATTTATCCATTTACCACTTAATCCTATGATTGACTTTGCATGTAAGCAGTTCAACATAAACGATATAATTAAATGCGGCTTGGGATTGACAAAAGCAGAATTTAAAGTCATGCTATTCTTCCTCCAGCCCCATGACAGCAGCAAATCTTTTACCACCCAGGACATCTCAACAGCACTCAACCTGAATCTTACAACTGTGCAAAAGTCAGTAAAAAAACTCACAGGCATAAGCATACTCTCAAGAAGACAGAAGAACCTGGCAAGCGGAGGATACATATATACCTACCGTGCAAACAGCAGGGATAATGTAAGAAATATAATGAAAGACAGAATTCACAACTGGTCCTTGAAAGTTGAGAAAAAGATAGATGAATGGTAATATTATACCCTCCGCAATCTCCGCCCTCCTTCTCATAAAATTCGCATACAATCATCATCAATCAAAACATCCTGCATACAAAATACAAAAACCGCACAAAAAACATATAAGCACAACCGCCCATAGCAATACCTATATACTCGGGAGACAAGATACAATGCCCCAAACACTAAAAAAAAGAGAAAGACAAGTCCTGTTCGAACTCCTCAAAGACGGCAGGATGCCCGACAAGCACATAGCCCAAAAAATCAAGACCACCCAGCCCACAGTCACAAGAATAAGGCAAAAACTGGAGCGGGTCGGCTACATAAAAAAATATTGTGCCCTCGCAGACTTCAAAAAAGTAGGCATCAGCATCGTCGTAGTGACAATGTTCAAATGGGCAGACTACTCAATAGAAAAAGAGCAGGACGAAGCCCGCAAAGAAATACTTCACATGCCCGAGCTCCTATCCTTATCCCGCGGCGAAGGCATGAGAGGCAAAACAAACCTCATAATCTCCGCACACAAGAACTTCAAATCCTACGAAGACTTCGTACGGGCACTCAGGAAAAAATGGGGGAACTATGTAAAAGACATAGAATCATTCATTTCTTCATCAGACGGCATCACAAAAGTCTTTGACCCCTCAGAATGCATCATAGACATACTCTCAAAAGATGATTCGCACACTCAACAAATAGGAGGAAAGACAAAATGATAATAATCTGCCCGAACTGCCGCACCCCCTGCGAGCTAAAACGAGGCGAAAGACAAGCAGCATGCCCCAAATGCGGTCACATCTGCAAACTGACAGACTCCCCCCTCACAGACTCAAGAGACTTCATAAGCTAGAAATCTTATCTGAAAAATCCAAAATCTTCCCCTCATTATTCCTGAACTTCTCATTACCGATCTCACACAAGAACTCAACATACCCATCATCAACCATAACTGTCCCATCCTTGCCGATAGGCGCATAAAGCGCATCCACCCCCATAATCTCCACAATGATACGTGGCTTTATCTGGTACATCCCAGACCTCTTCAGCCCTGTCTTCTGGCACACCTTAAGAAGCCTGCTCGCAGAATCCAGGTCCCTGCACCCCACATGAAGAATCACCGGATCCACCCTAAAAAAAAGAACATTCTTTCTATGGCCTTCAATCGCACAATTCACATCCGAAAAACTCACCTTCCTGTGCCACTTCCCAAGAAACCTGTACTCTCTCTTCTTATTATCGGCAGTAGATTCCGCAACAACAACCCTGCCATAGCACGACGATGTAGTATAATAATCAGAAAGCGCATTAATCTTATCAAGCAAAAAGACAATCTTCTCATCCACCATCTTTCCACATACTGCATCACAAAGACGCCCAAGAGCGACACCCTTATAATCATCAAACATAAACCAATATACTGCATAATTTATTTTAAGAAATAATCCCTCACAGATCCTTAGAGATCGCCTTCAACTTTTCAATATTACTCCTGATCTCCGAGAGATCATCATCCCGCGCACCGCCGCGAACACTCTGCACTACCTTCTCATTCCCATCTTTCCTGATATCTTTCCTCAAATTATTGACAACATCGCGAATCTGTTCCACAGAATCCTGCACAGTGGACATCCCCTTGATATCTTTCTTAAGCATTGCTATCTCCTTTTTTATCTCATCCTGCCTTTTGGTGAACTCCTCACTCTGCGCATCCCCCCTCATACCAACTGTCTTCATCTTCCTTTTGACACTACCCACCGCAGCCTTCACCTTTGCATCAACATCAAGCTCTTTGGCAATTTCATCCTCAATCTCCTTCTTAAGCTTGGACTTATCGCTCCTCTTCTTCCCGCGCATAGCCAGCAGCTCATCCATCTGTCTCCTTAATGCATTGACCTTCTCACTATTCAAAGCATTTTCATCAATCCTATTACTGATCTCATCAACCTTCACCTTCACTCCATGCAGCGATTTCCTTGACACCATATTATTTCTCATACTCTCAAGCTCTTCACTGGCCTCATCTGCACCTTTGTTTTTAGAAACAGATTTCATCTTCTTCTCAAGAGCATCAATTCTCTTATTGACCCCCTCAACTGCATAATCCCTCAATCCATCTGCCCCGTCATTAGCACATTCAAAACCCACCTTCTCCATATTCTCAAGCTTCACACCAAAATCACTAATCTGTCTCTTCATACTCTCCAGTTCACCGGAATCAGGATGGCTCGTAATTTTTTCCTGTAGCCCCTCAATATCCTTATGAAGCGATTTAATGGTTTCAGACATCTTACTGTCCTCTATTTTAGCACCCGTGCAATTACTTGCCTTCAGGGTCTCAAGTTCTTTCAAAATATCTGCATTGCGCTGTTTCAGGTTATCCACCTGACTTTTTAATTCAGAAACACCCTTATTCAGGCCGGACAACTTCGAAGAATCAACATTATGTTTCGCATCTCCCCCTCCAAACGGGCTTACAAGTTTCTTCAGTGCTGATGAATGGATTTCACCCTTATCACGTTTCGAAAATAGCTCCATCCGTTTTTCAAGAACATCTATCCTCTTCTTAGTAGATTTGAATCCCTCAAGAATCGAGTCCATATATCCTGAATCTTTTACTATCTGCTCCCTTGAATCATCAAGAGATTTTTCTATTTTATCAAGCATCTTTATTTTATCTTCAATCTCCCTGCGCATCTCAATAAACTGCTCGTAATTCATGTACTTATCTGCATGCAGGACAAATTCATCAAAAGCAGAATGCATCTCCATAACATGCTCCTCAAGTTCACTCAGTCTCACAGAAACACTACTTATATCCGTCATCTCCATATGTTCACTATGTGATTTTACCGGATTTCTCATTGCCGCAACATTCGCTTCCATACTCTGCTTTTGCACCTTAAACTCATTAGGGTCAATCTCATGTGTTTGTATGTTGCTGGTTTCATTAGACTGTGGTGCTTTACATTCCATTTTTCCCTGGTCTGAACTCGCCTTCTTCCCCCCGAAAAGATGCGCAATTCTATCCTTCATCGAACCACCGGAAGAACTGCCGGTCTTTGCTAATGTATCATCTTTTCCAGCCATGACAGAAGAATGTCTCATTCCCTCGCTCTCCGTTTTTTTAGAAGAGAAAGGCAGATCTGGAAGAGCATGGCTATCCCTGTCTCTGATACTTGTCCCCCGCCTCTCTTTTTCACTCATATGATACTCCCTCTCACAAACAGGTCATGCAATTCATCCGGACGATTATTGCTTTGACATCACAATCCTCGCATCCCCTGCCACTGCTTCCTTTTCATTCACAAACAAAGGATTGATATCCATCTCCACAATATCTCTCTCTTTTTCAATCATATTCGATATCTTCACAAGAGTATCCGCAAGCGCCCGCATATTCACTGCCTTCTGCCCGCGCACCCCCAAAAGTATATCGTGCGCCTTAATCTCACCTATCATCTTCCGAGCATCGCGCCGCGTAATCGGTACCACCCTAAACGACACATCACCCAAAAGCTCAACAAATATCCCCCCGATACCGAACATCAGCACTGGACCGAACTGCGGATCCTGCACAGAGCCGACAATGACCTGCCTCCCGCAAAGAGTCTCCTCAACAAGGATCCCGTCAACATTGATATTTCCATGCGCACTGGCATTACTATGTATCTTCCGATAGCCCTTCCTGACCCCCTCTGCATCATCAATATTAATGATCACTCCCCCGACATCCGTCTTATGCAGCATATCCGCAGACATTAGTTTCAGGACAACAGGATACCCTATCTTCTCCGCATACTTGACCGCATCATCCTCGCTTCTCGCAAGCTCTGCCCTCGGAACCTTAATCTTATATCGGCAAAGCAAAGTCCGACAATCATACTCTGTTAGTTTCTGCATAAATTCACCTTAATTTATAGACCTTCACAAGCTCAGAAAAAGACCTGAACTCAACAACCTCATCCTTCATATAAGTCGTAAGATAGCGCTGCACAGTAGACTTAGAAATCTTAGTCTTTCTGGAAACCTCCATTGCCCACAGCCCCTCTTTGGCTCCGCTAAGCGCTTTTCTGATCTTCTTGACCTTCACAGGATCCGGTCCTTTATGTCGTCCCATAACACATAATTAGGGTGTTTGTCCTATATATAATTTTGAACACGACACGCATACTTGTATCTGCAATGCATATCATGTATATATACTTGTAATCCCAACAAACACCAGAGGTCATAAAATGCCCGAAACAGAAAACAAAAGTGAAATTCCCGATTCACCCATGGATCGTATATTAAGAGATGCCGGCGCAAAACGCGTATCAAAATCCGGCGCAAGACAATACGCAATCGCTCTGGAAAGCATAGCATCCGAAATATCAAAAGAAGCAATAACCTTCGCAAACCATGCCGGCAGGAAAACAATCGTACGCGACGACATAAAACTGGCAGCCAAAAAACTCAAAAAATAGTTCAGCTTTCCTTTCTCAACAACACCTGACAACCATTCCCAAAAGTATCCCTCTTACTGTTGGATACTCACACTAACATAATCTCTGGCAGTCACATTCTCATACCTCAATTCACAACTTAGATTATAAATTCCTGCCCTGATACCCCCGCAAGAATTACATTTCGGCAGCTTA